>JBFFRO010000015.1:0-14823 GCA_041572995.1 Thiohalomonadaceae bacterium | reverse complement strand
TCGGGCTCGGCTTCGGGCTCCGGCTCAGCGACCGGCTCCACGGACAGCTCCTCGGCCAGGTCTTCCAGCTCGGCGGTCAGCGCCTCAACCGGGGCGCTCTCCCCCCCGCTTTCCTCGGACTCTGCCGCCTCAAGGGTGATCTCCTCAACCTCTTCCGCGGCCTCGTTCTCATCAACTTCCAGACCCTCGACAGAAGCCAGGCCCATCTCCGGGTGGACCTCGGTACCCATCTCGACGGTCTGTTTGCGCAGTTCGTCCAGCTGCGGCTTCAGGGTTTCGAATTCGGGCTCATCACCCTCGCCAGCAAGGGCCGCGAGCTTGGCCCGCACATAGGCCATCCCTTCAACCAGCAGACTAATAACGTGGGCATCCAGGGTGATGCCCGCGGCCTGCACCGCCTTGGCATGCTGCTCCAGGCTGGAGCCGATCTCAGCCACCTCGTCGACACCGGCCATGCGTGAACTGCCGGTCAGGGTGTGTAAGGCACGGATCAGCGGCTCGTTAACTCGCGCATGGTCCAGGCCCTGATGGCTCTCCACATAGTCTTCGATCACCTGCAGGTGGCCGGCCGCCTCGTTGCTGTAAATCTCCAGCAGCACCGGGTCCATCGGCTCGGCCAGCTCAGGCTCCTCGGCAGCGACCTCATCGGTCACGGTCTCGGCAGGCTCTTCAGCCGGCTCCGCCGTGCTCCCGCCCTGCTTTGCCAGCAGTGAATCCAGGCCTCCGGGGCTGCAGATCGCCTCAGCCATCTCCGCCAGTTCAGTCGCCTCGGCAGGTGCAGCAGCACCGGTGCGGAAGGCCTCAATCAAGCCCGGCAGCACTTCAGCGGCCTGCTCGATCAGGTCGAACATCGCCTCGCTGTGAGTCACCGTGTTATCGATGACCCGATTGAGCATGCTCTCAAAGGCCCAGGCGAATTCACCCACATCGACGGCGCCAACCAGGCGGCCGCTACCCTTGAGGGTGTGGAAGCTGCGTCGCAGGTCACCCAGCGCATCGCTGTCACTGGTATCATTGCGCCAGCGCGGTAGCAGCTGACCGATATTGTTCAGCTCCTCCTCGGCCTCCTCGATGAAGATCTCCAGGATCTCCTCGTCCACCTCCGGCGGCAGGTTTGCGGCTGGTGCAGCGGCGTCCTCTGCAGGCGCTTCATCGACCGCGACCTCGGCAGGGGTCTCTTCCGTCGCCCCAGTATCGGCAACGCTCTCTGCCTCGGCTTCCGACGCTTCGGGCTCGGGCTGTACCGCTGCCGCCTCGGGCAGTGAATCCACCGCATAACCCAGAGTGGCGACTGCACGCTCGGCCACATCCAGCACCGAACCCGGGTGCACGCGGCTCTGAACGAAGGCATCGAGGTAGTACTCAACACTCATCATCGCATCGGCAAGGGCATCCAGCTGCTCTTCACCCGGCAGCTCCTCCGCCCCGGTCAGGCGCTCATCGATAAAGGCGCCGCAGGCACGCAACACCTGGGCCACGCGCTTATAGGAGAGCATGCTGAGACTGCCGATAAGGCCGTGTAGCCAGCCCGACACCGGCTCAAGCAACTCCCCCTTTTCCGGAGCCCCCAGGTAGTGGTTGACCGCTTCACGGATGCGGATGAGGTCCTCGCGGGCCTCCTTCATGACCTGACGGACCACACGCTGGTGCTCGGCCTCGGCCTGCAGCCCGCCTTCGCTGACCTGTTCCTCGTCGGCATCGGCCTTCTCAACCGTGCCGGCGGTACCCCAATCCTTGAGCGCGGTCTCCACACTGAGCACCGCACCGGCAATGCCCATCAGGGTTTCATCGTCGATCTCGCCGTTGCTATCGAGCATGCCGCGAATGGCCCCGACCTGTGAGGCGATATCGGTACGCAGCTCCTCCTGGCCAAGCAGCCCCAGGGTCTCGGCGGTACGCGCAAGGCCCTCGGCCATCTCCTCCAGGCGGTCCAGAGTCGGCGTCTCGCTACGGGCAAAGATATCGAGCACATCCTTGACCTGCGAAAGCTCCTCCATAATGTCCGCGGAGACGGTCTTCTTCAGTTCTGCATTGAAGCCACCGAGGGCGGCAGCAGCCTGCTGCACCGCTTCACCCTCGGGCATCAAACGGCGCAGCTCGAAAGCACTTTTAAGCGCCTCCACCTTCTCACCACTGCTGCTGGCCTTGGCCACGTGGTAAAGCAGGGCGCGGTTAAGGCGGGTGAGGGTCTCCTCGCGCAAACCAAACTCACCCGACTCGGCCAGGAACTTGAGCAGCTGATCGATCTTGGTCAACAGCTGTTTGACGGCACCATCGAGCGCCAGTCCCTGGTTGGCCAGGGCCTCAATAAAGCCGGCCGTCACCCACAGCCACTGCCGGGTAGCGGGCTCGGAGGCGCCCGCTCGCAGTTTCTCCAGCACCGCAGCAATCGTTGCCAGCCCCTTGCCGACCTCCTGGTCCTGCAGCAGTTTGAGCAGGGCAGCCTGGTAGTAGGGACGCAGTTTGGTCGCCAGCGGCGCCATATCGGCGCTGCCGAAACCCTCGTCGGAGGGATGAATGCTGAGATCGGGGGAGAAGAAATAGGCCTCGGTCAATGGTGCGGCACCGCGGGAGCGACGCAGGTCGTTGATCACCGGCAGCAACACCACCGGATTGTCCTGCTGGCCCGACTGCAGGCTCTCCAGGTAGTCGGGTAGCTGCAGGATAGCGCGCATCAGCGCCTCGAAGCGGTTCTCCGCATGGGTGACATGCCCATCGAGCAACGCCTTGCCGAGCTGCTCCATCTCCTCGGCCAGCTGTGCTGCGCCGAGCAGCTCAACCATCTGCAGGGTACCGCGTACCTGGTGCAGGTAGGTGACGCAGAAACGCAGTTGCGGATCATCGTCGGGGTCCTCGGCGAAACTCTCAAGGGCGATACGCGCCTGTTTGAGGGTCTCGTCGATCTCACCCTTAATCCAATTTAGGGTGCTGAGGTCGAATTGTTCAGCCATCTGCATCCTTCCGCAGCAAGTCGCTCATCCTTTGCCTAGAATCGGTGCTCACCAAGCCGCCCTTACTCGGGCAGCTTGAAGCCGGCCACCGACTCCTTCAGTTCGTCAGCCATCTGGGCCAGGTGACCGATGGATTCGGCGGTCTGGTTGGTACCGGTGGAGGTCTGCGAGGTGATCTCCTGGATAACGTTCATGGTGTCGGAAATATTGGCCGCCGCAGAGGCCTGACGACGGGTGGCATCGGAGATGCTCTGGACCAGCTCCGCCAGGTGGATGGACACGCTGTCGATCTCGCTCAGGGAGGTACCGGCCTCCTCGGCTAGGCGCGCACCCTCGACCACACCCGCGGTGGACTCCTCCATGGAGATAACCGCCTCGTTGGTGTCGGTCTGGATGGTCTTCACCAGCGCCTCAATCTGCTTGGTCGCATCAGCGGAGCGCTCCGCCAGTCGCTGCACCTCGTCCGCCACCACCGCGAAGCCGCGGCCCGCCTCACCGGCCATCGCCGCCTGGATGGCTGCGTTGAGCGAGAGGATGTTGGTCTGCTCGGCGATGTCGTTAATGAGCTCCACGATCTCACCGATCTCCTGGGAGGACTCACCCAGACGCTTGATTCGCTTGGAGGTCTCCTGAATGTGCTCGCGGATGGTATCCATACCGCGAATGGTGTTCTGCACCGCCTCGGAACCCTGCTTGGCGATGGCCACCGAGCGCTGCGCCTCCTCGGCCAGCTGGTCGGCGTTCTTGGACACGCCTTCGATGGAGACCGCCATTTCGTTCACCGCGGTGGAGGCCGAGGTAATCTGCTGCGCCTGATGGTCGGAGGATTCGGCCAGCTGGATAGCGGTGGCTCGCGCAGACTGCGCTGAGCCCGACACCTTTCCGGCGGTTTCGTTGATGGTCTCTACCAGGTTACGCAGCGCCTCGATGGCGAAGTTGATGGAGTCGGCGATGGCGCCGGTCACATCCTCGGTCACGGTCACGTTAACGGTCAGGTCACCATCGGCCAGGTCACCCATCTCATCGAGCAGACGCATGATGGCCTGCTGATTTCGACGGTTGGTTTCCTCAATCTCCTGGCGGCGACGCTCGGTCTCAACCACTCGGGTTTGCGACTCGCGATACAGCTGGAAACCCAGAACGATAAGCATCACCACCGCACCGAAACCGAAAACGTTGGCCACGGTACTACTCATGGTGCGGTTTTCCATGCTGAGCTGGTAATTTTCCTCCAGCGAGGTCAGCGCGGCCAGCAGTGCATCACTGAGGGTCACAGCACCCTGTTGCGCGGCGGAGACCTTGAACATCTCCGGCGAGCGCTCGAGGATACCGCCCACCTGCACGTTGATCATGTCGAACAGGTCGGTCAGCTCCTCCAGCTGCTCAAGCACGTGCTCGTCCTGCACCTGCCTCACGTGGAGGTTGCGGTCACCTTCCATCAGCGCGTGAAGGATTCGACCGAATTGCGCCGCGTCACGGCCGAAGCGGTCAGCGGCGGTCACCGCACCCTCACCGCCCTCAAGCATGCGGTTCACGTTAAAGATAATACGCTGGGAGAGCATCAGCTGGCGGGTAGCGATGTAGACCTGCTCCTTGGAGGCACCACCGACCGACATGTTCGCAGCCACCTCGTCGGCCAGGGCCAACAACTCACCCTCACCATCGTTGATGACCTTGGCAATCTTGTGCAGGGCCACCACCACACCGCGGCTGTCGATAATCGTCTGCACGTGGCCGCCATACTCCTTCCACAGGGCGTCGACCTGGCTCAGCGAGTTCATCACCTCAGGGTCATCCGAGGGGGACATGCCGGTTTCCGGGTCACCGGCCTTAATCAGGCGCAGGGCATCGGTGAACTGGCGGTGGTAGTCCTCAAGCTGGTTGAAAATACCGGGCAGGGTGGCAGGGGTTCCGCGGCTGGTCAGACCCACGTAGGTGGTGAGGCGCTGTGAGAGCACGCGTTGCTGACCAACCAGGCTGAGGTATTCGCGGTCATCATCGTCCTGGCCGCCGAGGTAGATATAGGAACCTGCCATCAGCACCAGGAAGATGAACAGCATCACGGCGTTGGTCATCAGACCACGGCCGCCCTCCGCCGAGAGTTTGAATTTCGGAGACTTCATAGTTACTACTCCTGCGCGAACGCCTGATATTTTCTTTCGCCGGACGCACCGACTATTCCATTATTGTTATCCACCGCCCTCAGGCGGCCACTTGCAAGAATTCCGGGCTCTCTAGCACGCTGTAGAGGCTGACCACTCCCCAGCGTTCTCCACCCTGGAGATAGCTGCCGCGGGCATGCGCTGCCAGGCCGGAATCGTCGCTGATAAAGCGCTCCTGATACTCTTCCTCGAGGAAGTGGCGCATGCCCATGACGCCGTCGACCAGCAGCCCGCTGAGAATGCCCTGATGGTTGACCACCAGTACCCGGCTACGCACACCCATCATCGTCGGCTCGCCACCGAGATACTGCTTGAGGTCCATAACCGGCAACAGGGTACCGCGCACGTTGGCCACCCCCAGCACCCAGGGCTTGGCCCCGGGCACACGGCTGAGGTTCACATGGGTCAGCACCTCGGAGATCTCTTCCATCGGCGCCACCAGCTGCAACTCACCCAGGCGCAGGCCCAGACCGTTCCAGGTCGCCTGCACCTCCAGCTGCTGCGGCAGACCGTGGGCATAGCGCTTGCTGCGCTCCTCAATATCGCGCAGCAGCAGGATGGGGTCGTTTTCTACGGCATCCATACGGGCGATATCCGCCGTCAGGAAGCGAGAGAGGCGTTAATCTTCTCCACCAGCTCGGCCTCTTCCACCGGCTTGGTGACGTAGTCCTTGGCTCCCTGGCGCAGGCCCCATACACGGTCGGTCTCCTGGTCCTTGGTGGTGACGATGATCACCGGGATAGAGGCCGTCTCCGAGTCCTTGGTCAGCTGGCGGGTAGCCTGGAAGCCGTTCATGCCCGGCATCACCACATCCATCAGAATCAGGTCGGGCTTGGTGGCCTTGGCCTTCTCCACACCCTCTTCACCGGAATTGGCGGTATCGACCGAGTGGCCGTTCTTCTCCAGGATGGTAGTCAGGACATGAATCTCGGTGGGAGAGTCATCTACAATCAGTACCTGCGCCATTGTGGCATCCCCTTACATTTATCGATTTACTGAAGTTCTAGCCTTTATCCCAAGGCTGCTAATTAACGCACCGGTAGCTCGGCGCATCTCTCCTTAGCGCCCGGAGAGTACGTGTGCCTCAATCGCCCCCAGCAGCTCCTCCTTGGTGAAGGGCTTGGTCAGGTACTGCTCGGAACCGACGATACGGCCACGCGCACGGTCGAACAGCCCATCCTTACTGGAGAGCATGATCACCGGGGTGTTCTTGAAATTTTGATTGTGCTTGATGAGCGCGCAGGTCTGGTAACCGTCCAGACGCGGCATCATGATGTCGACGAAGATGATATCGGGGTTGTGATCGGCAATCTTGGCCAGCGCCTCAAAGCCGTCATTGGCCGTGATGACCTCACAGCCCTCTTTTTTCAACAGCGTCTCCGCCGTACGACGGATGGTCTTACTGTCATCGATTACCATCACCTTGAGGCCGTTCAGCCCCGTCTGGCTTTCTTCACTGCTCACCCTCTACCCCATATATTTCTTATTTTCTGTCGTTATTCGGGCATTACACCCATTAATTCCGTCACTTGTATCACATTCTTCAGCCGCATTCCAATAGCGGCGGGGCCTCGCCTAACAAACCCAAGCAGTTCACTCTACAATTCACCGAAAGGCCGAAGAATGGTATAAAGACGCCATTGACCCACCGATGAGGATTTCCCATCCCATTATGACTGCCGAGCCCCTGCAGACTGTCCCCCACCTGACCACGGCCCCTACCGGCCCACTGCTGCTGCTTGAGTCCCACCTGCTGGAACACCAGCCGCAGATCGAGGCCTGGTTCCGCCGTCAGTGGCAGGAGACCCCGGCCCCCTTCTACGCCTCGGTGGACCTGCGCAACGCCGGTTTCAAGCTGGCACCGGTAGACACCAATCTCTTCCCTGCGGGTTTTAACAACCTCAACCCGGAGTTCGACGGTCTGTCGATTCAGGCGATCCAGTCGGCGATGGAGCGCATCCACCCCGAGGCCACCCGCCTGCTGCTGATCCCCGAGAGCCACACCCGCAACACCTTCTACCTGGAAAACGTTGCCGCCCTGCGTGATCTCATTACCCGTGCCGGCTTCGAGGTGCGCATCGGCTCGCTGATAGAGGATATGGAGGGGCCCACTGACCTCGACCTCCCCTCCGGTAAGTGTCTAACGCTGGAACCGCTGCGTCGCGAGGGTGATAAGGTCGGCGTGGACGACTTCTTCCCCTGCGTTGTGCTGCTCAATAACGACCTCTCCGGCGGCCGACCGGAGATACTCGAAGGCATTGAGCAGCCGCTATTGCCGCCTCTGGGACTGGGCTGGTCGGATCGTTTCAAGTCCTCCCACTTCAGCCACTACCGCGAGGTGTGTGGTGAGTTCGCCGAGGTGGTGGAGATTGACCCCTGGCTGATCGACCCGCTGTTTCGAAACTGCGGTGAAATCGACTTCATGCAGCGCGAGGGTGAGGAGTGCGTGGCCCGTAACGCCCGCGCCCTGCTGGAAGGGATTAAAGAGAAGTACGAGCGCTACGGCATCGAGCAGGAACCCTTCGTGGTGGTCAAGGCCGATGCCGGCACCTACGGCATGGGGATCATGACCATCACCGACCCGGAGCAGGTATTCGAGCTTAACCGCAAGCAGCGTACCCGCATGGCCAAGTCCAAGGAGGGACAGCAGGTGAGCCGGGTGATCCTGCAGGAGGGAGTCTACTCCTTCGAGACCTGGGAGAAAGAGGGTGCCGAGGCCGTGGCCGAGCCGGTGGTCTACATGGTGGACCACTTCGTGGTCGGCGGCTTCTACCGGGTACACACCGGTCGCGGGGTCAACGAGAACCTCAACGCCCCGGGCATGCACTTCGAGCCGCTAGCCTTCGCCCAGACCTGTAACAACCCCGATGCCGAGCAGGACCCGGACGCCGGGCGTAACCGCTTCTACGCCTACGGGGTGATCGCACGCCTGGCACTGCTGGCCGCTGCCCGCGAGATTGCCGAGGTCAACTGACGATGGCCCGTCGCCTCGCCGTGGTGATGGACCCCATCGCCAGCATCAAACCTTACAAGGACTCCACCCTGGCGATGCTGCTGGCGGCACAGCGGCGTGGCTGGCAGCTCATCTACCTGGAGATGAGCGACCTGTTTCTGCGTGACGGAGAGGCACTGGGCCTGTGCCGCCCGCTCAGCGTGGTCGATGACAACGACCACTGGTTCGAACTGGGCGAGGCGGAGGAGCGGGGGCTGGGCGAGATGGACGCCATCCTCATGCGCAAGGACCCGCCCTTCGACATGGAGTACATCTATGCCACCAGCATCCTCGAGCGGGCCGCGGAGGCCGGCGCGCTGGTGGTCAACCGCCCCGACAGCCTGCGCGACTGCAACGAGAAGCTCTTCACCGCCTGGTTCCCGGAGTGTTGCGCGCCCACCCTGGTCACCCGCCGTGCCGAGCAGGTACGCGCCTTCCAGGCCGAGCATGGGGCGCTGATCCTCAAGCCGCTGGAGGGTATGGGCGGGGCCTCCATCTTCAAGCTGGAGCCGGGCGACCCCAACACCTCGGTGGTCATCGAGACCCTCAGCGAGCACGGCAGCCGCTACCTGATGGCGCAGCGCTTCATTCCTGAGATCAGCGCGGGCGACAAGCGCATCCTGCTCATCGACGGCGAGCCGGTGCCCTACGCCCTGGCCCGCATTCCCGCCGAGGGTGAGCTGCGCGGCAACCTGGCCGCCGGCGGCCGCGGTGTCGGCATCGAGCTGAGCGCGCGCGACCGTGAGATCTGCAAACACCTCGGCCCTGAGCTCAAGGCCCGCGGACTGATGTTCGTCGGCATCGATGTGATCGGTGACTACCTCACCGAGATCAACGTCACTAGTCCTACCTGCATCCGTGAACTGGACGCCCAGTACGGTCTCGACATCGCCGGCGAACTGATCGCCGCCATCGAGGCAAAACTGGACGCCGAAGCCGCCTAGGGGCGTTATAATGGCCGCCATGAGCGCCACTGCTGCCGACAAACCGGTTGAACTCCCCCACGTCATCGATCCCGGTAACGCCGATCGCCTGGGGCTGACCCTGTTCATCGCCGCCGCCCTGCACGCCCTGGTGATCCTCGGCGTCGGCTTCGAGATCGCCCGCAGCAAGCAGCAACAGCCGCCGCCGCTCTCCATGGAAGTGATTTTGGTCCACGCCCACGACGATGAGGCACCGGAGAAGGCCGACTTCCTGGCCCAGCAGAACCAGCGCGGTGCCGGGGAGATGGAGGAGGCGCTACGCCCCTCCAGCCCCTTCCCCAACCCCCGCCCCGAAGACCTGCAGGGGGACGCGGCCAAGACCCAGATGGAGAGCACCCCCGAGACCCCGCCGCCGAGCCTGGACAAGGAGTTGCTCACCACCGAACGTGACAGCTCGCTGCGCGCCGCGATCACCCCGCCCGAGGAGCGCCCCCTGCCCGAGCCCACCACCGACGCCACCGAGCTGCTGGAGCGCAGCTTGGAGATCGCCCGCCTCAGCGCCGAGATCCGCCAGCGCCAAGAGAACTACGCGCGCCGCGACCGTCACAAGTACATCGGCGCCAACACCCGCGAGTACAAATACGCCGGCTACGAGGATGCCTGGCGCATGCAGGTGGAACGCATCGGCAACCTCAACTACCCGGATGAGGCACGCCGCGGCAACCTCTCCGGCAGCCTGCTGCTGGATGTCGCCATACGCGCCGACGGCGCAATTGAGGCCATCAAGGTGGTGCGCTCCTCTGGCATCAAGGCACTGGATGACGGCGCCATACGCATCGTCCGTCTGGCATCCCCCTTCGCCCCCTTCCCGCCGGAGATCCGCGCCGAGACCGACGTGCTGCATATCCTGCGCACCTGGCAGTTCCAGGCCGGCAGCCGCCTCAGCACCCGCTAAGCCGTAGCCATGACCGATACCCTGCACCCCGGCTCCCTGCGCAACCAGCTGCTGATCGCCATGCCGCGCCTGGAGGACCCCAACTTCTCACGCACCGTCACCTTCATCTGTGAACACAACGAGGAGGGCGCCCTCGGGCTGGTCCTCAACCGCCCGCTGGAGATTAGCGTCGGCGATGTACTCGCACAGATGGGCATCGAGACCCTGCCCGGTGCCGACCTGCAACAACCGGTGCTGGAGGGCGGCCCGGTGCAGCCCGAGCACGGCTTCGTCCTGCACCGCCCTGCCGGCCTGTGGAAATCCACCCTGGTGGTCGATGGCGAGCTGGCGGTGACCACCTCGCGCGACATCCTTGAGGCCATCGCCCGCGGCGAGGGACCCGAGCGCTACCTGCTGGCATTGGGTTACGCCGGCTGGGGCGGTGGTCAGCTGGAGCAGGAGATGGCCGACAACGCCTGGCTCAGTGGCCCGGCCGATGAACGACTGCTGTTCGACACCCCGCTGGATGAGCGCTGGGAGGCCGCCGCCGCCCTGCTCGGTATCGACCTCTCGCGCCTCTCCCACGAGGCGGGACACGCGTGAGCGCCGCCGAGGGCGAGCGCACCCTGCTCGGCTTCGATTTCGGCCGTGCACGCATCGGCGTTGCCGTCGGCCAGGAGTTCAGCGGTACCGCCTCACCGCTCATCACCCTGAAGAACATCGACGGCGGCCCCGACTGGAGCGCCATCTCCGCGCTGATCGAGGAGTGGCAGCCCGATGCCCTGGTGGTCGGCATCCCCCGCCACCTCGACAGCACGGAACACGAGATGACCCACCTGGCGCGCCGTTTTGGGAATCGCCTCAACGGCAGGTACAATCTCCCCGTCTACACCGTGGACGAACGCCTGACCTCGGTGGAAGCGGAGCGCCGCCTTGCCGAGCAGGGGGTCAAACTCAAGCGTGAGAACAAGGGCGAGGTGGATCGGCTGGCCGCCCAGCTGATCCTGCAAACCTGGCTGGATAAACCGGATAAAAACCTATGAGCCACACCCCACCCGTCGCCCCGCTGCTGGAACGCATCGGCCTCGAGCTGGAGGCCCGCCTGGATGCCCTGGACGGCCGCGACACACAAATGATCGGCATCCATACCGGTGGGGTCTGGATTGCCGAGGCGCTGCATCAGCGCCTCGGGCTCAAGCGCCCGCTGGGCACCCTCGACATCAGCTTCTATCGCGATGACTTCTCGCAGATCGGCATGCAGCCGCAGGTTAAACCCTCGCAGCTGCCCACCGACATCGACGGTCGCCACATCATCCTCGTCGACGATGTGCTGCAGAGCGGCCGCACCGTGCGCGCCGCGCTCAACGAGATCTTCGACTACGGTCGCCCCGCCTCAGTAATCCTGGCGGTACTGGTGGAGCGAGGTGGCCGCGAACTGCCCATCTGCGCCGATGTGGTCGGCGAACGCCTGGAGATGGCCGATGGCCAGATCAAACTTAACGGTCCCGAGGAACTGAGCTTCGTCATCAAGGAGGGCGAGGATGCTTAACCCGCAACTGGACAAGCAGGGCCGCCTGCGCCACTTCCTCACCACCGAGGGGCTGAAGCCGCAGCTGCTCACCGAGATCCTCGACCTGGCTGAGAGCTTCATCCCCCAGGGCCAGGCGCTGAAGAAGCTGCCGCTGCTGCGCGGCAAAACCATCGTCAACCTCTTCTTCGAGAACTCCACCCGCACCCGCACCACCTTCGAGCTGGCGGCCAAGCGCCTCTCCGCCGACGTGGTCAACATGAACATCTCCACCTCGGCCACCTCCAAGGGTGAGTCGCTGCTCGACATGCTGCACAACCTGGAGGCGATGCACAGCGACATGTTCGTGGTGCGCCACTCCGACTCCGGCGCCGCGCACTTCATCGCCCAGCACGTGGCCCCGCACATCAGCGTCATTAACGCCGGTGATGGCAACCACGCCCACCCCACCCAGGGGATGCTGGATGTGTTCACCATCCGCCGCCACAAGGGGCCGGATTTCAGCAAGCTGCGCGTGGCCATCATCGGTGACATCCTCCACTCCCGGGTCGCCCGCTCGCAGATCCACGCCCTCACCACCCTCGGCACCCACGAGGTACGGGTGATCGGCCCCAAGACCCTCATCCCCCCCGCCATCGGCGGGCTGGGGGTGCATGTCTTCCACGACATGGCCGAGGGACTGCGCGATGTCGACGTGGTCATCATGCTGCGCCTGCAGAAGGAGCGCATGCACGGCGCCCTGCTGCCGAGCAGCGCCGAGTTCTTCCAGCAGTACGGCCTCACCGAGGAGAAGCTGGCCCAGGCCCGCCCCGATGCCATCGTCATGCATCCCGGGCCCATCAACCGCGGGGTGGAGATCGCCTCGGCGGTGGCCGACGGCCCGCAATCGGTGATTCTGGAGCAGGTGAGCAACGGCATCGCCGTGCGCATGGCAGTGATGGCCATGGTGCTGGGACGCCAGCCGGAGAGCGAAGGGGAAGCCGAATGAGCATGAGCATCACCATCCGCAACGGCCGCCTCCTCGACCCGGCCAACGCCCTAGATCAGCACACCGACCTGCACATCGCCGAGGGCCGCATCCTCGCCCTGGGAGAGGCCCCCGAGGGCTTCGTCGCCGAGCAAGAGATCGACGCCCAAGGCTGCTGGGTGATGCCCGGCATCATCGACCTGCAGGCACGCCTGCGCGAGCCGGGCCACGAGCACAAGGGCACCATCGAGTCGGAGAGCCGCGCCGCCGCCGCCGGTGGCATCACCACCTTGTGCATGCCCCCCGACACCGACCCGGTGCTGGACGAGCCTGCGGTGGCCGAGCAGGTGCGCAACCACGCCAAGGCAGCCGACCGCACTTGGGTGCTGCCCCTGGGAGCCCTCACTCAGGGACTCCGCGGCGAACAGCTCTCGGAGATGCTGGCACTGAAGGAGGCGGGCTGCGTCGCCGTCAGCAATGCCCGCCGCGCCATCGCCAACACCCTGGTGCAGCGCCGCGCCTTCGAGTATGCCGCCACCCTCGGCCTCACCGTCTTCCTCCAGCCCGAGGACCCGCACCTGGCCAGCGGTTGCATGCATGAGGGTCCGGTGAGCACCCGCCTGGGGCTGCCCGGCATCCCCGACGAAGCGGAGGTGATCGCCCTCAGTCGCGACCTGGAACTGGTCGAACAGACCGGCGTGCGCGCCCACTTCGGCCAGCTATCCAGCGCCCGCGCGGTGGAGCGTATCGCCGAGGCTCAGGCCAGAGGCCTGGTGGTTAGCGCCGATGTAAGCGCCCACCAACTGCATCTCACCGATATCGATGTAGCCGGCTTTAACAGCCAGTGCCACCTGCGCCCGCCGCTGCGCAGCCAGCGCCATCAGGATGCGCTGCGCGCGGCGGTCGCCGACGGCACCATTCAGGCCATTTGCTCCGACCACCAGCCGCACGACCGCGACGCCAAGCTGGCCCCCTTCGCCGCCACCGAGCCCGGCCTCTCCGGACTGGAGACCCTGCTGCCACTCACCATCAAGCTGGTGGACGAGGGGGTGCTGCAGCCGCTGCAGGCGGTCGCCGCCCTCACCTCCGGTCCCGCCGGGGTACTGGCACTCAAGGCCGGCCGCCTCGACCCGGGGGCCCCGGCCGATATCGCCGTGGTCGACCCCGACGCCGACTGGGTGCTGGAGGCCGCGAGCATGCATAGCCATGGCAAGAACACCCCCTTCCTCGACTGGTGCCTCAAGGGCCGGGTGACGCACACCCTGCACGCCGGGCGCCCGGTCTACCCCTTTAGCGAGTAAGCCCATGACTCCAGCAAGCAATCAGGCCAAAGCCCACCGCAACACCCTTAAAGTCGAGGCGTGTGAAATCCTCGACCACCAGGCCTTCGACGGCGAGCAGTACCAGCTGCGCCTCAAGGCCCCCGGCATCGCCGCCAGGGCCCTGCCCGGCAGCTTCGTCCACCTCACCGTGGACCCGCAGCGCCCGCTGCGCCGGCCCATCTCCATCATGCGCGTGGATGCCAACGCCGGAGAGATCCAGCTGCTCTACAAGGCCTTCGGCGAGGGTACCCGCCTGCTCTCACAGCGAAAGGTAGGCGAGAGCCTCAGCCTCATCGGTCCCATCGGCAAGCCCTTTGAGGTCGCCGAGAACATCAAGCGTCCGCTGCTCATCGGCGGCGGCGTGGGCATGCCGCCCATGGTCTTTCTCGCCGAGTCGATGAAGGGCTCCGACAAGTCCCCCTTCGTCATTCTCGGCTCCGAGGTACCCTTCCCCTTCCAGGCCCGTCCCTCGGCGATCATGGTGCCTGGCATGCCCGCCGAGGTGACCGCAACCATGCCGCTGTTGGAGGACTGGGGCGTCGCCTGCCGCCTCGCCTCGCTGCGGGGCTACCCCGGGACCTTCGAGGGCTATGTCACCGACCTGGCCCGCCGCTGGCTCGACGCCCTCTCCGACGAGCAGCGCGCCGAGGTGGCCCTCTACTCCTGCGGCCCCCACCCCATGCTCGAGGCGGTCGCCAAGCTGGCCCACGAATACGGCCTCCCCTGCCAGGTCTCCATGGAGGAGTTCATGGCCTGCGGCATCGGCGGCTGCGCCGGCTGCGTGGTGCAGGTGCAGACCGAGAACGGACCAGCGATGAAGCGGGTCTGTGTGGACGGGCCGGTATTTGATTCCCGGGCGGTGTTTACTGAGTAACACCTAAAGGGCTTGGCACGACGGAGCGCGCGATGGGTGAGCTTCACTCGGCTCATCGCATCCGACAACAGGGAAAAGGAGATTCCATGGACTATGGTTACGGCTCGCTACACGATGACCTCAACAAAGGTGAGCCCTGCGAACGCTGCACTCGCTATTACGACCACAAC
>JBFFRO010000014.1:0-15097 GCA_041572995.1 Thiohalomonadaceae bacterium | reverse complement strand
CGGGATCATGCTCTACGGCGTCTCCCCCTTTGCCGGCAGCAGCGGTGCCGATCATGGGCTGCGTTCGGTGATGACACTGAGCTCCCAGCTGATCGCCGTTAACCGCGTCAAGGCGGGGGAGGCGGTGGGCTATGGCGCCACATGGCGGGCTCCGGAGTCCATGCCGGTGGGCGTGGTGGCGGTGGGTTATGGCGATGGTTACCCGCGCCACGCACCCAGCGGTACCCCGGTGCTGGTCAACGGCCTGGAGGTGCCGCTGATCGGCCGTGTCTCCATGGACATGATTAGCGTTGACCTGCGCTCTCAGCCCGAGGCCAGCGTCGGCGCGCCGGTGGAGCTGTGGGGCCCGAACCTGCCCATCGAGCGGGTGGCCGATGCGGCCGGCACTATCGGCTATGAACTGCTCTGCCAGGTGACCGCGCGGGTACGGCGCGAGGAGCTCGGTGGCTGAGTGGCCGCGCATCGGCGTCGGCGCCCTGGTGCGTCGCGACGATGCGGTGCTGCTGGTGCTGCGCGGCCGTCCCCCCTGCGAGGGTGAGTGGGCAGTGCCCGGTGGCAAGCTGCACGCCGGCGAGACCCTGGCCCAGGCGCTGGAGCGTGAGCTGCTGGAGGAGTGCGCGGTCAGGGTGCGTTGCGGTAAGCAAGCCTTTCACTTCGAGCATATCGACCACGACGAGGCGGGTGCGTTGCGCTTCCACTACGTGGTGCTGGACTTCCATGCTGAGTGGCTGGAGGGCGAGCCTCGGGCTGGTGACGATGCCCTTGAGGCGCGCTGGGTGCGTTTTGACGAACTGGATTCGCTGCCCGTTAACGCCGTCACCCGCGAGGCCCTGGCGCAGGTCTATGACTTGAGCCGCGGCACATAATCACCGACTATCTATAGCCTTTTTTCATTCACCGGAGAGTATCGCCTTGAGAATCGCCGTGCTGGGCCTGCTGGTGCTGCTGCTGGGCGGCTGCGACGAGGGCGAAGGGGAGTTCTGGACTCTTGCTCTGCTGCGAGGCCTGGCGTTACTGGCCTTTGCCGCGCTGTTCCTCTATATCCGTACCCGGCGTCTGGGTCACAACGAGGGCAAGGGCGGGCGTGACTTTCCCGACTACGATGACCGGGACGAGGATTGATGGCCAAGAGTAAAAGCATCTACGTTTGCAGTGCCTGCGGTGCTCGCCACCCCAAGTGGAGCGGCCAGTGCGGCGAGTGCGGTGCCTGGAACACGCTGGAGGAGGCCGTTGAGGCCCCTGCACCTGCCCGTGGCGGTCGCTTTAGCGGCTATGCCGGCGGTGCCGGTAGTCTGGAGGTGCAGCCCCTTTCCGAGGTGAGTGCCGAGGATGTGGCCCGCGTCACCACCGGTAGCGGTGAGTTCGACCGGGTGCTGGGCGGTGGCCTGGTGCCCGGTTCGGTGGTGCTGATCGGCGGTGACCCGGGCATCGGCAAGTCCACCCTGCTGCTGCAAACCCTGGCCCGCCTTAGCGAGAGTTTCTCCACCCTCTATGTCAGCGGCGAGGAGTCGCCGCAGCAGGTGAGCCTGCGTGCCCAGCGGCTGAAGCTCAAGGTGGACGGCCTCAAGCTGCTGCCGGAGACGCGGGTGGAGGGGATCCTGGGCGGTGCGGCCAGGGAGCGGCCGCAGGTGCTGGTGGTGGACTCCATCCAGACCGTCTATACCGAACAGCTACAGTCGGCCCCCGGCTCGGTGGCCCAGGTCCGTGAGAGCGCCGCGCAGTTGGTGCGCTACGCCAAGCAGAGCGGCTGTGCCCTATTCCTGGTCGGCCACGTCACCAAGGAGGGGCAGCTGGCCGGTCCCCGGGTGCTGGAGCACATGGTCGACACGGTGCTCTACTTCGAGGGCGAGGCGGGTAGCCGCTACCGGGTGATTCGCGCCTTCAAGAATCGTTTCGGTGCGGTCAATGAGCTGGGCGTGTTCGGCATGACCGACCTCGGGCTGAAGGAAGTTTCCAACCCCTCGGCCATCTTCCTCTCACGCCACGAGGAGCGGGTCTCCGGTAGTGCCATTATGGTCACCCTGGAGGGAAGCCGGCCGCTGCTGGTGGAGGTGCAGGCGCTGGTGGATGAGAGTCACCTGGCCAATCCGCGCCGGGTGACTGTGGGCCTGGAGCACAACCGCCTGGCGATGCTGCTGGCGGTGCTGCACCGCCACGCCGGGGTGGCCACCTTCGATCAGGATGTCTTCGTCAACGTGGTCGGCGGGGTGCGGGTGACCGAGACCGGTGCCGATCTGGCGCTGCTGCTTTCGGTCATCTCCAGCCTGCGTGACCGGCAGCTGCCCGAGGGTCTGGTGGTCTTCGGTGAGGTGGGGCTGGCCGGTGAGATTCGTCCGGTACCCAATGGTCAGGATCGCCTCAAGGAGGCGGCCAAGCACGGCTTTCAGCGGGCTATCGTACCCAAGGGCAACCTGCCCAAGGGCAAGCTTGAGGGGTTGGAGGTCATTGGGGTGGCGAGGCTGGCCGAGGCTCTGGATCACCTCTAGGCAGAAGCGAGCTACTCGCCGGCGGCCAGCTCGTGCAGTTCCCGCTCCAGCTCGGCCTCGTCCCCGAGGTTGAGCTCTACCAGACGTTTGAGATGAGCGATGCTGTCGATGTCGATGGCATCGCAGTGAAGGCCGATCAGGGTCTCGGTTTCGTGGGCAACATGGCCCTGCATGCGGATCGCATCTCCCTCGGTATCGAGATTGAAGATCAGTTCACAGTGGCTGCCCTTGGTGACGGGCCATTCGGCAGGGCGGGTCAACATCGCCCCTTTGAGGGAGATGTCGTGGATCTGACTGCGGTATTCCCCTTCACCACAACGCAGGGTGACGACGCCGTCGATGGGAATGCGGGCGTAGCGACGGCTCTCGGTGTTGATAATCTTTTCGCTCATGGAAACCCCTTTACTGGAGGGAGAAGAGCATTTTCACGTTTCCGATCTGGATTACCTGGCCATCCTCCAGCTCCCAGCTCTTGTCGCCGATGGAGTGACCATCGACCAGCGGCGGCGTACCGCCCTCCAGGTGGGAGAGGAAGAAACCATCGTTACGGCGGGCAATGACAGCGGTCTGCACTCCAGGCTTGCCAAGATTGGTCATGGAGCGGTGGAGACCGATGGTCTTGCCGACGTTATTGCCGTTGAGCAGCTGCAACCAGGCGCTACGCGGAGTCCCGGGCTTGGGCTCCAGTTTCAACTCTGGTAACGGCTCCAGATCTTCCTCGATGGGGATGACCGGCGCCGGGCCCTGCTCAAAGCTGAGCATGAACTTCCCGATGCGTACCTGATCGTTGTCCTTGAGGAGATGCTCCTCAATACGTTGATTATTGACGAAGGTGCCCTCGGCACTACCCAGGTCGCGCAGCACCGACTCGTCGCCGCGGGTGGTGACGCTGGCATGGCGCGCATCCACGGCGAGGTTGTCGATGTGGATGGGGCACTGCGGGTCGCTGCCAATGAGGAGTTCACCCTGAGGCAGGGTAACACTCTTGAGCACCTTGTTTTTAAATGAGAGGCTTAGCTTCGACACCGTCGTTTTTCCCAGCAAACCTGTTGATTTTCCTTGGCTATTATAGTCACGCTTGGGGGGCTCTTGTATAGCCCTTGTGTGCCGTGGCTGTGATGGAGTTCCGTTCGGCTAGTCCGAAAGGGCACTCGCTTCGCGATCGGCCTTGAAGTGGGGGTCGATACGCAGGGTCTTCACCGAGTTGCTGCCGGTCTGCACGATCTCAATGGGATAGCCCTCGAGCAGCAGACTGGTACCCGCTTCGGGAATGTTTTCGAGATACTCCAGTACTCGCCCGTTGAGGGTCTTGGGCCCGTCGCTGCTGAGCTCCCAGTTGAGCACACGGTTAAGCTCACGGATGGTGGTGGAACCGTCAACCAGGTAGGTGCCATCCTCCTGAGGGTGGATGTTGCGGCTGTTGCCCGCCGGGTCGGTGGTGAACTCGCCAACGATCTCCTCAAGGATGTCATCCAGGGTAACCAGCCCCTGAATTTCACCGTACTCATCTACCACCAGACCCATGCGACGACGCTGCTGCTGGAAGTGCAGCAGCTGGGTGTTGAGTGGGGTGGCCTCGGGGATGAAGTAGGCCTCGCGTACCACCTCCTGAAGGCTCTCGGGGGTGAGTTCTGCGTGGCGGTAGCGTGAGAGGACGTTGCGCATGTGCACGAAACCGGCCACCTGATCGATGCCGCCGCGGTAAACAGGCAGGCGGGTGTGCTGGGTGCCGGTAATCACCTTAAGGGTGTCCTCCCAGCTGGCGTCCAGGTCGATACCGATGATCTCGCTGCGGGGGATCATGATGTCCTCAACCGTGGCCTTCTCCAGATCGAGGATGGATAGCAGCATCTTCTGGTGGCGCTGGGGGATCATCGCCCCGGCCTCATTAACCACGGTGCGCAACTCCTCGCGGCTCAGCGCCTGACCGCTCTCCTGTTCGGTGGAGAGGCCCACCAGGCGCAACAGTGCCGCGGTAACGCCGTTGACCACCCAGACCAGCGGGTAGAGGAGCCTGAGTAGTGGTTCCAGCGCATAGGAGGCGGGGAAGGCGATGCGCTCCGGGTGCAGGGCGGCCAGGGTCTTGGGGGTGACCTCAGCGAAGATCAGCACCACCACGGTGAGCGCGGCGGTGGCAATCATCACCCCCGCCTCTTCGAACAGGCGGATGCCGATGATGGTGGCAATGGCCGAGGCGAGGATGTTGACGAAGTTGTTGCCCAGCAGGATCAGGCCGATCAGGCGCTCCGGGCGCTGCAGCAGGCGCTCGGCACGCATCGCCCCACGATGCTTGTCACTGGCGAGATGGCGCAGTCGGTAGCGGTTGAGACTGATGAGGCCCGTCTCGGAACCGGAGAAGAAGGCGGAGATGATCAGAAGGGCGATAAGGGCGGCGAAGAGAACGCCTATGGGTATATCGTTGAGCAAAGGAGGCTGGGCCTCGTGGTAGCCATACGGACGGGTATTTAAGGCGTTGCCGGACGGGGTGTCAAGTCAGCCCGGCCCGTAGTCGGGCGGGCCGGGAGGGGAGGAGGCGAGTCAGCGACCCAGGATCAGCTCCTTGACCAGGGTTGAGCCGAAGTAGGCCAGTAGCAGCACGGCGAAGCCGGCCAGGGTCCAGCGCACCGCCTTACGACCACGCCAGCCAAAGCGCCAGCGGCCGTAGAGCAGCAGCGCAAAGACCACCCAGGCAGCCACCGATAGCACGGTCTTGTGGACCAGATGCTGGGCGAAGATATCCTCGATGTAGGGTACGCCGGCGACCAGGGCAATGCTCAGCAGCAGATAGCCGACACCGATGTAGAGGAACAGCAGGCGCTCCATCGACTCCAGTGGCGGCAGGGCACGGATGAAGCCGCCGGGGTGACGGTTGCGCAGCTGTCGATTCTGTACCGCCAGCAGCAGGGCCTGAACCACGGCTATGCCGAGCAGGCTGTAGGCGATGATGGAGAGGAGGATGTGCAGCTGCAACCCTGGCGCGAGGCTGCCTAGTGCCGCCGGGGAGGTTTCATTCAGCGCCTTTAGCAGTAGTGCCAGGGCCGCCAGCGGCAGGGCCACCAGGCCAAGGTTTTCGACCCGGGTGTTCAGTGCACTGAGGAGTACCAGCGAGGCCATCAGCCAGCCGACCAGCGAGAGCATGTTGAAAAAGCCGAGGGTCATGCCTGCATCGGGGAAGATCGCCTGCTTGAGGGCAAGGGCGTGCAGCAGGGCCGCAACCAGGCCCAGGGCGATGGCCGGTAGCTTATTACTGTCCCGGGCACCGATGCCCAGGGCCAGGCGGCGGCCGATAAGCAGGGCGGAGGCCAGGTAGAGAAGGATAGCGATGGGAGTCAGCAGGCTTGTCATGTACTCAATCCTTTCAGGTGGGCGCATGATGGCATAGATGACACGCCGGATGAAGGGGGGGAGAGAAAGTGTGACGTCGGTCACACTTTTCGTTGCATGCGAACGAAGCGGGTGCTGGGAGTGCGCTCGGGCTGGCACCATCGCGGCGGGCGTGTTACAAAGGGGGGCGCCGAGGCGTGCTAGTATTAAATCGATAATGAACAACGGCTTGGAGGAGCCCGCCAAGGGCGAACAGGAGCAGGGGATGAGGCTTCGGGTGTTGGGTTGCAGCGGTGGGATCGGCCAGGGCCGACGTACCACCGCGTTTATGGTCGATGACGACCTGTTGATCGATGCCGGTAGTGGTGTCGGCGACCTGACCCTTGAGGAGATGGGGGGGATTCGTCACATCTTTCTCACCCATTCCCACCTGGATCATATCCATGCCATGCCGTTGCTGATCGATAGCATCTTCGACAGCGCCCTGCAGCACCCCATCACCGTGCATGCCCTGCCCGAGACCATCGAGGCCTTGCGCACGCACATCTTCAACTGGGTGATCTGGCCCGACTTCAGCGAACTGCCCAATGCCGCAGAGCCGGTGCTGATCTTCGCACCGATGCACCTGGGCGAGACGGTGGAGGTGGATGGACGTCGCCTGAGCATGTTGCCGGTCAACCACACGGTGCCCTCGGTGGGCTACGTGGCGGAGGCGGCCGATGGTGCCTGTTTCGCCTTTAGCGGAGATACCACCTGTAACGAAGGCCTGTGGCAGGGACTCAATGCCCTGGAGCGGCTTGACCTTCTACTGATAGAGGCGGCCTTCTCCAACAGTGAGGAGCCGCTGTGTGAGGCGGCCCACCACTACTGTCCGCGGATGCTGGCCGCCGATCTGACCAAGCTGCGTCACCAGCCGCCAATTTACCTCAGCCATGCCAAGCCGGGGGCCGAGTCGCTGATCTACGAGCAGTGCCAGGCTCTGATTCCCGAGCGCAAGCTGATGCAACTGTCCGGCGGAGAGCGTTTCACGCTATAATCGCCGCTCCATTGCAGGTCCCCTCTTCGAGAACCGGTCTGGGGACCGGACACTGACCTCTTTTCATTTGGTAATCCCATGTTCGACGGCCTTACAGAACGATTGACGCGCACCCTGCGCACCCTGCGCGGCAGCGGTCGCCTCACCGAAGAGAACATCAAGGAGACCCTGCGCGAGGTGCGCATGGCGCTGCTGGAGGCCGACGTGGCCCTGCCGGTGGTGCGCCAGTTCATTGAGCACGTGCGCGAGCGCGCCGTGGGCAGTGAGGTGCTGGAGTCGCTGAGCCCTGGCCAGGCCCTGGTCAAGGTGGTTCACGATGAGCTGATCACGCTCATGGGTGAGGCCAACGAGGGGCTGGACCTGCGTGCCCAACCCCCGGCGGTGATCCTCATGGCCGGCCTGCAGGGCTCGGGTAAGACCACCAGCGTCGGCAAGCTCTCGCGCTGGTTGCGCGAGACCCAGAAGAAGTCGGTGATGGTCACCTCTGCCGATATCTACCGTCCGGCGGCTATTGAGCAGCTGAAGACCCTGGCGGGGGAGGTGGGGGCGGAGTTCCACCCCTCCAGTCCCGAGCAGGATCCGGTCGATATAGCCTCAGGCGCCATTGACGCCGCACGCAAGGCCCATGTCGATGTGGTGATCGTTGATACTGCCGGTCGTCTGCATATCGACGACGAGATGATGGGCGAGATCAAGCGCCTGCACGCGGCCATCAACCCGGTCGAGACCCTCTTCGTGGTCGACTCCATGACCGGCCAGGATGCCGCCAATACCGCCAAGGCCTTTAATGATGCCCTGCCGCTGACCGGTGTCGTTCTCACCAAGACCGATGGTGATGCCCGTGGCGGTGCCGCTCTCTCGGTACGCCAGATCACCGGCAAACCGATCAAGTTCCTGGGTGTCGGTGAGAAGTCCACCGCTCTGGAGCCCTTCCATCCCGACCGTGTCGCCTCACGCATCCTCGACATGGGTGATGTGCTCTCGCTGGTCGAGGAGGTGCAGCGCAAGGTCGATCACGACAAGGCCGAGAAGCTGGCCAAGAAGCTCAAGAAGGGCAAGGGCTTCGACCTGGAGGATTTCCGTGACCAGCTGCAGCAGATGGGCAATCTCGGTGGCGTCGCCAGTTTGATGGACAAGCTGCCGGGCATGGGTGCCATCCCCGATGCGGTCAAAAATCAGGTTAACGATAGTGAATTCAAGCGCATGGAGGCGATTATCAACTCCATGACCCCCAAGGAGCGGCACCACCCAGACCTGATCAAGGGCTCACGGCGCAAGCGCATTGCGGCCGGCTCCGGCACCCAGGTGCAGGACGTGAACCGCCTGCTCAAGCAGTTCACCCAGATGCAGAAGATGATGAAAAAGATGCAGAAGGGGGGCATGGGCAAGATGATGCGTGCCCTCAAGGGACGTATGCCCCCCGGCATGCCCTTCTGATTATCGTCATAATAGGGCTACCCTTTTGCGTCGAGGTGACGTAAAATGGCGGGCTTGATACGTGGAGGGTCGCCGTTTCGGCGGCCCCGTTCGTTTTGTATATTGAGGAATTGACAGGCATGGTAACCATTCGCATGGCCCGTGGCGGAGCCAAGAAGCGCCCCTTCTACCAGATCGTTGTAACCGACAGCCGCAACAAGCGTGACGGCCGTTTCATCGAGCGCGTGGGTTTCTTCAACCCCGTCGCCCGTGGCAACGAGGAGCGTCTGCGCATTGACCGTGATCGCGTTGATCACTGGATCGGCCAGGGCGCACAGACCTCCGAGCGCGTGGCCAAGCTGCTCAAGGAGCAGGCCGCCTGAGAGCGCCAGGTCGTCGCCGGAGGTTCCGATGACGGCAACGGATGATCTGATCGTCGTTGGCCGGATTGCCGGCCTTTACGGCGTGCGCGGCTGGGTGAAGGTGTTCTCCCACACCGAGCCGCGCGAGAATATTTTCAGCTACAATCCCTGGCTGCTGTTGCGTGATGGACGCTCCCACGAGCTCAAGCTCGCCGAGGGGCGACCGCATGGCAAGGCCTTGGTCGCCCGCCTTGAGAGCATCGCCGACCGTGACGAGGCGGCCCTCTGGCTACAGTGCGATATCGCCATCCGCCGCGAGCAGCTGCCCTCGGCGGGCGAGGGGGAGTACTACTGGAGCCAGTTAATCGGGCTTGCAGTGGTCAATACCGACGGGGTTGAGCTGGGTGTAGTCAAGAACCTGATGGAGACCGGCGCCAACGATGTGCTGGTGGTCAGCGGGGAGCGTGAGCGACTGATCCCCTACACCGAAGATGCGGTGCTGGAGATCGACCTGGAGGGCGGGCAGATGCGCGTCGACTGGGACCCGGAGTTCTAGGGTCCGACCATGCGCATTGATGTGGTCAGCCTCTTTCCGGAGATGTTCTCCGCACTTGCCGAGCATGGGGTAAGCGGTCGAGCGGTGGCCAGCGGCCTGTTACAACTGGCCTTCTGGAATCCGCGGGACTACACCGAGAACAAGCACCGGCGGGTCGATGATCGCCCCTATGGCGGCGGCCCCGGCATGCTGATGCAGATTCAGCCGCTGCGCGATGCCATACAGGCGGCGCGTGCGGCCCGGCCCGGCCCTAGCCGGGTGGTCTATCTCTCCCCGCAGGGGCGGGTGCTGGACCAACCCGGAGTTGAGGCCCTGGCCGCAGGCGGAGAGCGCTTGATCCTGGTGGCCGGACGCTACGAGGGGATCGATGAGCGCTTGATCGAGGCCGAGGTCGATGAGGAGTGGTCCATTGGTGACTATGTCCTCTCCGGCGGCGAGTTGCCGGCGATGGTGTTGATTGATGCCGTCACCCGACTCATCCCCGGGGCTCTGGGCCACGAACAGTCGGCGCAGCAGGACTCCTTCTCGGATGGCCTGCTCGACTGCCCGCACTACACCCGTCCCGAGGTGGACGAGGCGGGGCGGGCGGTGCCGGAGGTGCTACTCTCCGGAGACCATCAGGCGATTGCCCGCTGGCGACTGAAACAGTCGTTGGGCAGAACCTGGCTGAGACGTCCCGAATTGCTGGAGCGTCGTCAGCTGAATGAGGAACAGCAGGAACTGTTGCAGGAATTTATCCTGGAGCATGAACAAAGCTGAAAGCTTTAGGTATAATGGGCGGAATTTGACCCCTTTTTGGAGTACGACATGAGCAACATCATCAAGCAACTCGAAGCCGAACAGATGAAGGACAACGTGCCCTCCTTCGGTCCGGGCGACACCGTGGTGGTTCAGGTGAAGGTTAAGGAAGGCACCCGTGAGCGCCTGCAGGCCTTCGAGGGCGTGGTGATCGCCAAGCGTAACCGCGGCCTGAACTCCTCCTTCACCGTGCGCAAGATGTCCAGCGGCGAAGGCGTGGAGCGCGTGTTCCAGACCCACAGCCCGCTGGTTGAGGAGATCAAGGTGAAGCGCCGTGGTGATGTGCGCCGCGCCAAGCTCTACTACCTGCGTGGACGCACCGGCAAGGCCGCGCGTATCAAGGAGAAGCTCTAAGCTTCCGCCGCGGCTTGTCCCGCACCATGACTGTCATGGCGCCCGACAAATCGACGGTAATAGAAAAGGGCGGGTGCCGTTTCGGCGCCCGCCTTTTCTTTTGTCTGGCCATTGCCCTGTCGGCACCGTTTGCCCAGGCTGCCAATGAGCTGAACTCCTTACGTGAACTGGCCGCTGCCGGTGCGCCGCAGCTGGCACTGCTGCGCATCGACAGTCTGCAGCCGCCGCTTGCCGATGACCTACGTGGCTGGATCCGCTGGGAGCGCGTGCGCCTGCAGCTGCTGGCCGAGAACGGCCGCTGGCGCGCCCTGGAAGAGCGTGCCTCAGCCCTGCCTGAGGCGACGCCGCGAGGCTTCGCCCGCTGGGTTGCCGGGTATCGTGCCGAGGCCCTGCTGGCGCTGGCTGAGGCGGGCCGCGCGCGCAGCGTGCTGCGCGATCTGATCTGGTCAGGGGAGGGCGATGCCGAGGCGCTGGCCCATTGGCGCCGGCAGCTGATTCGTGCCTACTTGCTGGAGGGGCGCCGCGCCGATGCCTATACAGCCTTGCTGCGCTATAGCGCCGACTATGGCGAGGGCGATGCGGGCGAGTCGCTGCTGCGCGCCCGCGTACTGCTCAGCCAGGGGCGATACGCCGAGGCGCAGTCCCGCCTTGAGGGGTTGGCCGCTGCCCCTGAGCGTGATGCCCTGTTGCGCCTGGCTCGGCTGCGTGGCGGTGAGAAGCGTCTGTTCAAAGCGATGCGTAGCGCTGCCGAGGCGCAAGACGAACAAGCCGACGCGCGGCTCTACGGCCTGCTCTGGGGCTCTACCGCAGAAGCCGCGGCCTCTGAACCCGGCCTGCAGCTTGTCGCCCTGGAGCGTCTCTTCTCCCGCCGAGGGGTACTGGAGGGGCAGCGAGACCTCTTCGATATCAACGCCGATACCCTCTGGCAGGCCTATTTCGGCTATGCCGAGCGCAATGGCAACAGCCGTCAACTGCTTTTCGGTGACGATGCGGCCTGGTTTGCGCTGGCCGCCGAGGAGCCACGCCTCTACCCGGTGCGCAGCCACTCCCTCTACGCGCTGATGGCCGAGCGCGCCACCACAGCCGAGGCCCGTGAGCAAGCCCACGCCCAGCTGGCTGAGGCACTGCTGGCAACGGAGGGAGGGATCGAGTTGTTACGCCACCTCTATCTCGGTTCGAAGCGCTTTGGTTCGCCCGAGGCACTGCCGGCGGTGATCCGCCAGGCACTGGTGGATTCGGTCATTGCCGAGGGGGATCTGGTGCTGGCGGCCAGGTTGCTTAGCGGCCTGGAGCAGGCGCCGCCGACAGTAGATGCCTTTCTATGGGAGCTGCGCCGGGCCAAGGTGTTTATTCTCGCTGGCGATCACAGCCAGGCGGAGATGGTGCTGCGTGGGCTGATCGCCTCACCGGCAGTGGCCGAGCCGAAGCAGCGTGATCGTCTGATTCAGCTGCTTTTCGACCTGCAGAGCGTGGAGCGTCATGAGCTGGCCTATAGTCTGTTGCAGGCACTGATGCTGCGCAGCGCTGACCCGCAGTTGCGTCGTGAACTGCTATTCTGGATGGCCGATTCACGCAAGGCCCAGTCACAATCACTGGAGGCGGCACGCCTCTACCTTGAGTCTGCGACTCTGCCGGGATCGGGGGCCATGGACCCGTGGGCACAGACCGCCCGCTACCAGGCCGCCCGTTCACTGGCCGAGGCGGGGCTACTGGAGGATGCCGCCGGGCTTTATCGCATGTTGCTGGCGGCTACCGAAGACCCGGCCCGTCGTGCGGTTCTGCGTCGTGAGCTGGAGCAGCTGGCACTGCGGGGCCGATGAATCGGGGCAGCTACGATGCGGTGTGCGACTCGCCCTTGCCCGGTGCTCAGCGGCTGGGGTTGAGGCTGGATGGTGAGGGGCGGTTGTGCGAGCTCGAGCTTGTTCCCATGAGCGTACCGATTAAGGCTGCACCCACTTCGCTGGAATCGGTACTGCGTGCCTTTTTTGCGGGGGGAGCGATTGATTATCCCATGGCACCCGCAGGTACCCCCTTCCAGCAACGGGTGTGGGCCGCCCTGACCCGCATCCCCCGTGGAGAGACCCGCCGTTACGGTGAACTGGCCGATAGTCTGAGCAGTTCCGCGCGGGCGGTGGCCGGCGCCTGCCGTGCCAACCCCATCCCCCTGTTGATCCCCTGCCACCGGGTGGTGGCTGCCGACGGTATCGGTGGTTACGGTGGTGAGTTGGTGGGGGCCAATATCGAACTCAAGCGCTGGTTGCTGGAGCGTGAGCAGGCCCTCTGAGACACGGCCACTGGCCGATGGCGAGCAGGTGCTCATCGAGCGCTTTATCGACGCCCTGTGGCTGGAGCGTGGCCTTAGCGAGAACACCCTTAATGCCTATCGCAGTGACCTCTCTGCCCTGGCCCGCTGGCTGCAGGCGCAGGGGGAAACGCTGGAGCGGGCACAACGTGAGCAGCTGTTACGCTATTTGCAGCAGCGCGCGGGCGAGGGGAGTAGTCCCCGCTCCAGCGCACGCATGCTCTCATCCATCCGCCGCCTCTATCGCTGGTTGCTGCGTGAAGGGCGGCGCGAGGATGACCCTAGTGCCCGTATCGATAGTCCAAAGCTGGGTCGTGGTCTGCCCAAGTCCCTGACCGAGGAGGAGGTGGAGGCCCTGCTGGAGGCTCCGGAGGTGGAGGGCCCCTTCGGCCTGCGTGACCGGGCGATGCTGGAGTTGCTCTACGCCACCGGCCTACGCGTCTCCGAGCTGGTGGGCCTGCAGTTGGGGCAGCTGGGGCTGGCGCAGGGGCTGGTACGCATCATAGGCAAGGGCAACAAGGAACGTCTGGTGCCGATGGGCGAGGAGGCGCTGGCGTGGCTGCAGCGTTACCTGCGTGAGGGGAGGCCGCTGCTGGTTAAGGCTGACAGTGGCGATGCCCTCTTCCCCGGCAGTCGCGGTCCGGCCATCACGCGCCAGGGTTTCTGGCAGATCATCAAGCGCTATGCCATCGGTGCGGGGATTAGCAAGCCGATTTCCCCGCACACCCTTCGCCACGCCTTCGCGACCCACCTGCTCAATCATGGCGCCGATCTGCGTGTGGTTCAGCTGCTGCTGGGCCACAGTTCGCTATCCACTACTCAGATCTATACTCATGTAGCACGTGAGCGGCTCAAGTCGCTGCACGCCGAGCACCACCCGCGCGGCTGAGTCGGTTATGATGGCGATCCGTGCAGGTATGGCGGAGAGGGAGCGGATATGGCAACGGAGATTGAAACGCGTCAGTTGACAGTGAGTGAGCTCAAGCTGGGTATGTATGTGGCTGAGCTTGACCGCCCATGGCTTGAGTCCCCCTTCCTCTTCCAGGGCTTCCCCATTCGTAGCTACGACGAGATCGACAAGCTGCGCGAGTGTTGTGACTACGTTTACGTCGATTTCAGCCAGTCTCATGAGTGGAAACCGGATGAGCACGACCTGCTGGCCCGTGCCTCGCATGAATACCCGCACCCGCGCTACACCGATGGTCGACACCGTTTTGAAACCCGGCGCATTAACATCGACTCCATTCGCG
Organism: Thiohalomonadaceae bacterium; assembly: GCA_041572995.1. Taxonomy (GTDB): domain Bacteria; phylum Pseudomonadota; class Gammaproteobacteria; order Thiohalomonadales; family Thiohalomonadaceae; genus JBFFSW01. Next base: position 1,213 of record JBFFRO010000014.1, on the reverse strand, counting down.
GCAAGCACCACTACCGCAATAGCACTTCGTTTACCGATGAGCTGAAGGGCGCCGGGCGGGTCTATCACAAGGCGCGTGACTACATTGGTTCGGTGCTGAAGGATGTGCGCCTGGGCCACAGTATCGACCCCGAAGGGGCGCGTGAGATGGCCGATGCCATGGCCGACTCCATTGTCCGCAATGAGAACGCCCTGGCCTGGCTGACGATGCTAAAAAATCGTGACGAGTACACGGAGATGCACAGCATCAATGTCTGTATTCTGTCGCTGCTCTTTGGCCGTCACCTGGGCCTGGAAGTGAAGGAGTTGCGCCTGCTCGGTTATGGCGCGCTGCTGCATGACATCGGTAAGATGCGGGTGCCGCTGGAGTTGCTCAACAAGGTGGATCGACTCAGTGATGAGGAGATGGCCCAGATCAAGCTCCATCCGGTACACGGGCGCACGATCCTGCACGAGCACGTGGCTGTCCCTGAGGTGGTGCTGGAAATTGCCCACAGCCATCACGAGCGGGTGGATGGCAGCGGTTATCCGCGGGGCCTCAAGGGCGGCTCGATCAGTCGTGAGGCAATGATTGTCTCAGTGGTGGATGTCTATGACGCCATTACCAGCGACCGTGTCTATCACACGGGCATCTCGCCCCATGAGGCACTGAACCTGATGTACAGCTGGGCACCGGCCAGCTTTCCGTGCGAATTGCTGGAGGAGTTCATCAAGTGCCTGGGGATATTCCCCGTTGGCAGTATTGTTGAGCTGGACAGCGGTGAGGTGGGGGTGGTGATGACACTCAACCGCAGGCATCATCTACACCCTATCGTCGTCCTGGTGCTTGATGCTCACAAGCAGCCCTACAAGCAGCGCAAGATGATCAATCTGGAGCTGATGCGTGAGCACGGCTCCGTGGTGAACATTAAGAAGATTTTGCAGTCTAAAGCCTATGGTATCGACGTGCGTCACCTGATGATGAACGGCTCCGAGCCAGCGGCCAACGAACTAGCTGTATAGAGGAGAGATGTATGCCGTCGTTTGATGTGGTCTCCGAGGTCGATTCCCACGAGCTGGATAACGCCGTCGATCAGTGCAACCGTGAGGTGGGAAATCGCTTCGATTTCAAGGGATCGGATGCCAAGGTGGTGCTGAACGAGGGCGTACTGCAACTGGAGGCAGCCTCTACCTTTCAGGTCAATCAGGTGCGCGATGTCCTGCTGCAGAAGCTG
>JBFFRO010000013.1:0-15651 GCA_041572995.1 Thiohalomonadaceae bacterium | reverse complement strand
GCCGTCTGCAACCTTGGTCACGCCCACCCGGCCATCACCGCCACAGTCTGCGAGCAAGCCGGGCGCCTGATGCACACCTCAAACCTCTACGGCATTCCCCACCAGGAGGCCTTGGGCGAGGCACTGTGCACCCGCGCCGGGATGGAGAAGGTGTTCTTCGCCAACTCCGGCGCCGAGGCCAACGAGGCGGCGATCAAACTGGCGCGACTCTACGGTCACCAGAAGGGCATCGACAACCCCACCGTCATCGTCGCCGAGAACAGTTTCCACGGTCGTACCATGGCCACCCTCAGCGCCACCGGCAACCGCAAAGTGCAGGCCGGTTTCGAGCCGCTAGTAAAGGGTTTCGTGCGTATCCCCTACGACGACCTGGAGGCGATGGCGAACGTCGCCCGCCACAACAAGGATGTCGTCGCCGTGCTCATCGAGCCGATACAGGGCGAGGGCGGCGTGCACATCCCCGCCGATGATTACCTAGCCGGTGTGCGCACACTGTGCGACGAGCAGGGCTGGCTGATGATGCTCGATGAGATCCAGACCGGCATGGGCCGCACCGGCAGCCTCTTCGCCTTCCAGAAGAGTGGCATCGTCCCCGACGTGATGACCCTGGCCAAGGGCCTGGGCAATGGCATGCCCATCGGTGCTTGCCTGGCCCGCGGCGAGGCGGCCGCACTGTTCCAGCCCGGTAACCACGGCTCCACCTTCGGCGGCAACCCGCTGGCCTGTGCCGTCGCCCGCAGCGTGCTCGACACCCTGGAAAAGGAAGAGCTGTATGACCGCGCCGAGGCGCTGGGGCTGCGTATCCTCGCCGGCCTGGAACTGGGCCTAGGCGAGGAGGCATTCATCGTCGATATCCGCGGGCAGGGCCTGATGATCGGTGTCGAGCTGGACCGCCCCTGCGCGGCCCTGGTCGGCATGGCCCTGGAGGAGGGGCTGCTGATCAACGTCACCGCCGGCAACACCGTGCGCCTGCTGCCACCGCTGGTACTTAGCGATGAGCAGGCCGACGACCTGGTGGCGCGACTGATCGAGCTGATCGTCCGCTTCATCAACGACAACGAGGCATAAAGGAGGGCACCATGGCCGTACGCCACTTCCTGACCCTGCTGGATTTGAGCAGCGACGAGCTGGAGAAGCTCATCGCCCGCGCCATCGAACTGAAGGCGATGGTGAAACAGCGCGAAATCTTCGAACCGCTGAAAAACCAGACCCTGGGGATGATCTTCGAGAAATCCTCCACCCGCACCCGCGTCTCCTTCGAGACCGGCATGACCCAGTTCGGCGGTCACGCCCTGTTCCTCTCCCCGCGCGACACCCAGCTGGGCCGCGGCGAGCCCATCGAGGACAGTGCCCGGGTGCTCTCGCGCATGGTCGATGCGGTGATGATCCGCACCTTCGAGCACGAGAAAGTGGAGCTGTTCGCCAAGCACTCGCAGGTGCCGGTGATCAACGCCCTGACCGACATGTACCATCCCTGCCAGCTGCTGGCCGACGTGCAGACCTTCGTCGAGCACCGCGGCTCCATCCGCGGCAAGACGGTGGCCTGGATCGGCGATGGCAACAACATGTGCCACTCCTACATTAACGCCGCCCGCCAGTTTGGTTTCAGCCTCAATATCGCCTGCCCCGAGGGTTATGACCCTGACCCGGGCGTGCTCGCTGCCGCCGGCGAGGCCGCACGCATCGTCCGCGACCCGAAGGCCGCCGCCGAGGGCGCCGACCTGGTCACCACCGACGTCTGGGCCAGCATGGGCCAGGAGGAGGAGCAGGCGATCCGCGAGGCCGCCTTCGCCGGCTTCATGGTCGACGACGCGGTGATGGCCGCCGCCAACAGCGATGCCCTGTTCCTCCACTGCCTGCCCGCCCACCGCGGCGAGGAGGTGAGCGCCTCGGTCATCGATGGTGGCCAGAGCGTGGTCTGGGACCAGGCCGAGAACCGCCTGCACGCGCAGAAGGCGCTGCTGGAGTTTCTGATGTGCAACTAAGCACCAGCGCGTGATCAAAAAAAGGGGCCTCATGGCCCCTTTTTTCGTTCCACCGGCAACAGGCTACAATGGCACCATGAAACGACTGCTGCCACTCATCCCCCTGCTCTTTAGCAGCGCCCTTATCGCCGGCCCCGTCGAGGACGGGGTAGCCGCCTTCCGCGCCGGGGAGCACCAGAGGGCGCATGAGCTGTGGCTGCCCGCCGCCCGCGAGGGTGATGCCCAGGCGCGCTACAACCTGGCCCTGCTCTATGCCAACGGCTGGGGCGTACCCCGGCATCCGCGCACCGCCTTCGAACTCTACAAGGCCGCGGCCCAGCAGGGGCACCTGGAGTCCCAGTACAACCTCGGCCTGGCCTACCGCCAGGGGCTGGGGGTAGTACGCAGCAATCTCGACGCGGCGCACTGGTGGACCCAGGCGGCCGAGCGTGGCCACCCCCGCGCCCGCTTCAACCTCGGGCTGATGTACGCCCAGGGACTGGGGGTCGGCAAGGATACCGACAAGGCCCTGGGGCTGTGGGAGCTGTCGGCTCGTAGTGGCTACGCCAAGGCCCGGGAGGCCCTGGCCCAGGTGCTGGAGAGCGGCAAGATGGGCTTCCCCCGCGACCCGGCCCGCGCGTCCTATTGGCGCGCACCGGCCAAACCATAGAGAATGTCGGCATGGACATCTCCGCGATCCTTGAGCCGGGGCTGCTGCAGGGGCTGAGCCGCAGCCTCACCACCGCCCTGCTCCTGCTTCTGCCGCTGCTGTGGCTGGCCCAGCGCCTGCGTGGCATGGTTCTGACCGCCCGCGCGACACTGCTTGCCCTGTTTTGCCTACCGCTGCTACTGCCAGTATCGCTGCTGGGTGGCCTCGATCCGCGGGCTGCGCTGGCGATCAGCCAGCTTCCAGTACTGTTGCTGCCGCTCTATCTCGGCCTGCAGCGCAAGCAGCACCGTGGTCTGGCCGAGGCCGCCGCCGGGCTGGGCATGGGCTGGAGCCAGCGCCTTCGCCATATCTTGCTGCCGCAGTACGCCACGCCGATACTCATAGCCCTGACGCTGGCCACCCTCTACGGGCTTGTCCACAACACCGCATTGGCACTGCCTGACTGGGCGCTGGCAGCCCCCCTGCTGCTGCTGCTCTACGCGCTGATAGTGTTGGCGGAGGCACGCCGATGAGGCTGGAAATTACCCTGTCGTGCCGTGGTGTTCGCCTGAAGGAGGGGCTAGAGCTCGAGGCTGGTCGCGGCATCGCCGTACTGGGTGCATCCCGCGATGACAACACCACCCTGCTGCGCGCCATCGCCGGTTTCGAAAAAGCCCAGTTGCTCATCGACGGGCACAGGGCCAAGCTGCCGCCGCGGCGCCACTTCGTCCTCTGCGCCGCCGAGCCCCAGCTCTTTCCCCACCTGACAGTGGAAGAGAACCTGCGCCTGTGTGCCGCCGAGCACTCGGAGGGGGCCTGGAACAACATCACTCGTGTACTGGAGCTGGACGGGGTACTGGATAGCCTGCCCCACCAGCTCAGCCCGCTACAGGCCCACTGCGCGGTGCTGGCCCGCGCCCTGCTCAACCAGCCACGGCTACTGCTGATTGATGAGCCGCAGCTGGAGGAACGCGATCACGCCCGCTATATCGACCGCCTGATTACCCTGCTGCCGGGCCTCTCCTTCCCGGTGATCAGCGCCTGTTCACGGGTGGACGATGCCGCTCGCCTCGGCGACCACTGGCTCTACCTGGTGGGCGGTGAGGCCCGTGCCCTCGCTAGCGCCAATGAGTTGTTATTACGCGACGACCTGCCACTGCTGGATGAGGAACAGGCCACCTTTCGCCTGCCGGTGGTGGTGGCCGGTCACAACACCCAGCAGCGACGCAGCCACCTGGATTTCCGTGGCGGCCGGCTGAGTATTCCACTGTGCCGCTGCAAGGTGGGAAGCAAGATGTTCGCCGGCGTGCCACTGGCCGGGGCCTACTTCTCCAGTCAGCCCCCCAGCCCCGACAGCGGCCTGAGCGGTATTACCGTCACCATCACCTCACTCCACCCCCGTAGCGACGACAGGCAACTGCTGGAACTGGACGCCGATGGCACCACCCTGTGGCTGCTGTTGCCTCGCAAGGCGGTGGAACACCAGGGACTGGCACCCGGCAAGCAGGGATTCGCTATCTACCCCGCGGCCATGCTCGCGGCCGACTGAGCACAGCAAAATATCACCCCCTATGGAAACCCTGCTGGAACTGAAAAACATCCAATGCCGCTACGATGGGCAGATCGCCGTCGACGGGCTTAGCCTGCATGTACACCGCGGCGAACTCTTTTGCCTACTCGGCCCCAGCGGCTGTGGCAAGACCACTGCCCTACGCGCCATCGCCGGCTTCGAACCGGTCAGCGAGGGGGAGATCTGGCTCGAGGACGAGTGTGTCTCCCGTCCCGGCCATACCCTGCCGCCGGAGAAGCGTCAGCTGGGCATGGTGTTCCAGGACTACGCCCTCTTTCCCCACCTGGACCTAGGTGACAACATCACCTTCGGCCTGCGTGGCCAGGGCAAGGTGGATAAGCGCCGACGCGCCGACGAGTTGCTGGAGATGGTGGGCCTGCAGGGCTACGCCAGCCGCTTTCCCCACGAGCTCTCCGGCGGCCAGCAGCAGCGCGTGGCGCTGGCCCGTGCGCTGGCCGCGCGGCCGCGTATGATCCTCATGGACGAGCCCTTCTCCAATCTGGATGTGGAGCTGCGCGAGCGCCTCAGCAACGAGGTGCGTGCCATCCTCAAGGAACAGGGGATCACCGGGGTCATGGTCACCCACGATCAGCACGAGGCCTTCGCCATCGGCGACCGGATCGCGGTCATGCGCGAGGGGCACTTGCTACAGCTCGACACCGCCTTCAACCTCTATCATGAACCGGCCAATCGTTTCATCGCCGAGTTCATCGGTCAGGGGGCCTTCCTCTGCGGCACCCTCCTCGCCCCCGACAGTATCGAGACAGAGCTGGGAAGCATACGCGGCAACCGTGCCTACGAGTGGGCGCCAGGCAGTACCGTGGAGGTGCTGCTGCGCCCCGACGATATTCTCCCCGATGCCGAGGGACCGATCACCGCCCAGGTGGTGGGCAAGGCCTTCAAGGGTGCCGAGACGCTCTACACCCTGGCCCTGGAAAGTGGCACCCAGGTGCTCTCACTCTTCCCCAGCCACCAGGACCACGCCATCGGCGATCGGGTGCGCATCCGCCTCAAGGTCAACCACCTGGTGGCCTTCCCGCTGGAGGCATAAAAAAAGGCGCGAATAAACGCGCCTTTTCCTTGCGGAGGGGGCGACCTTAACTGTTCACCTTCTCCGCCATCTCATCCAGGCTGATGTGGCGCACATCCTTACCCTTAACCAGATAGATGACGTACTCGCAGATGTTGCGGGCGTGGTCGCCGATACGCTCCAGGGCGCGCGCGGCCCACATAATATCGAGCACGCGGGTGATGGTGCGCGGGTCTTCCATCATAAAGGTAATGAGCTGGCGCATCAGCGACTCATACTCCTTATCCACCTTGATGTCCTCGTGGGCCACGTTGACCGCCGCCTCGGCATCCATGCGGGCGAAGGCATCGAGGGCGTCGTGCAGCATCTGCTGCACGTGACGGCCTAGGTGCTGCAGCTCCACATAGTGGCCCTGGGGCTGCTCGCCCTCGGCCAGACGGGTGGCCATGCGCCCGACACGCTCGGCCTGGTCACCGATACGCTCCAGGTCGGTGATGGTCTTGATCACCGCCACCACCAGGCGCAGGTCGCTGGCGGCGGGCTGGCGACGGGCAAGGATGCGACTGCACTCCTCGTCGATGGCCACCTCCATGGCATTGACCTGAACGTCGTTGCTGATCACCCGCTCGCCCAGCTCGGCATCGCTCTCAACCAGTGCCTTGACCGACTGCTCCAGCTGCTGCTCGACCAAACCGCCCATGGTGAGCACGCGCGTGCGCACATCCTCCAGCTCCTCGTTGAACTGTTGTGAGATGTGGTGGCTGATATTCATATTGTCCATGCTGATGCTCCGAATCGGGTCTTAGCCGTAACGACCGGTGATGTAATCCTCGGTCTGCTTCTCACGCGGGTTGGTAAACAGGGTATCGGTATCGCCGAACTCCACCAGGTTACCCATGTACATAAAGGCAGTGTAGTCGGAGACGCGCGCCGCCTGCTGCATATTGTGGGTAACGATGACGATGGTATAGCGGTCCTTGAGCTCGTAGATGAGCTCCTCGATCTTGAGGGTGGAGATCGGATCCAGTGCCGAGGCCGGCTCATCCAGCAGCAGTACCTCGGGCTCGATGGCGATGGCACGGGCAATCACCAGACGCTGCTGCTGACCACCGGAGAGCCCCAGCGCCGAGTCGTGCAGACGGTCTTTCACCTCGTCCCACAGCGCGGCACCGCGCAGCGAAGACTCGACCACCTCATCCAGCTCACGGCGGTTGCTCTGCCCCTGCAGGCGCAGACCGTAGGCCACATTCTCATAGATGGACTTGGGGAAGGGGTTTGGCTTCTGGAAAACCATGCCGACACGGCGACGCAACTCGGCGACGTTCACCGAGGGCGCATACATGTCCTTGCCATAGAGCTCGATGGCACCATCGATGCGCGCCCCGTCGACCAGGTCGTTCATGCGATTGAAGCAGCGTAGCAGAGTGGATTTGCCACAGCCCGAGGGACCGATAAAGGCCGACACCCGCTTCTTGGGGATGGTCATGTTGATCTGGTGAAGCGCCTGCTTCTCGCCGTAATAGAGGTCGAGGTCACGCACCTCGATACAGGACTCCTCGCTCTCCAGGTTCAGGTTGCGGGTCTCGCGCTCCAGGGCGCCCATATCGATGGCGTGAGTGTTGGCGGTGGAATCGTTCATCTTCTCGAGTCTCGCTTAGTGTTCCAGGGCGCGGTACTTCTCGCGCAGGCGGTTGCGAATGGCGATGGCCGCCAGGTTGAGGACCACGATCACCACCACCAGCAGCAATGCAGTAGCGTAGACCAGCGGACGCGCGGCCTCGACGTTGGGGCTCTGGAAGCCAACGTCATAGATGTGGAAGCCCAGGTGCATGAACTTGCGGTCCAGGTGCAGGAAGGGGGCGTTACCGTCCAGCGGCAACGACGGCGCCAGCTTGACCACGCCCACCAGCATCAGCGGCGCTACCTCACCGGCGGCACGGGCAACGGCCAAGATAAGACCGGTCATCATTGCCGGGCTGGCCATTGGCAGCACGGTGCGCCAGAGGGTCTCGGCCTTGGTCGCCCCCAGGGCCAGCGAGCCCTCGCGAATGGAACGGGGAATGCGTGAGAGCCCCTCCTCGGTGGCGACGATCACCACCGGCACGGTGAGGATGGCAAGGGTCAGCGAGGCCCACAACAGACCGGGGGTACCGAAGGTGGGGGCCGGCAGCGCCTCGGGGAAGAAGAGCTGGTCGATATTGCCGCCGAGGAAATAGACAAAAAAGCCTAGGCCGAAAACACCGTAAACGATGGAGGGCACGCCGGCCAGGTTGTTCACGGCGATGCGGATAAGACGGGTCACCGGTCCCTGCTTGGCGTACTCGCGCAGGTAGACCGCTGCCACCACACCGAAGGGGGTGACGAAGATGGACATCAGGATCACCATCATCACGGTGCCGAAGATGGCTGGGAAGATACCGCCTTCGGTGTTGGCCTCACGCGGGTCGTCACTAACGAACAGCCATAGCTGGTGCAGATAGAAGAGGGTTTTGTCGAACACTGACATGGCGTTGGGGCGGTAGACCTGCACCACCTGCGCCAGCTTCACCTCGACCTGCTGGCCGCTCATCACCTCGGCGGTAATGCTGTCACGGTTAATCGCTCGGTAAAGTTCGTTCAGGCGCGCCTGCAGAGCGTTGTACTCGGTGTTCAGGGCCTCACGCTCAGAGCTGATGGCGGCCAGCTCGGCGGGGTCATCGTTACCCTCAAGCTCCAGCGCCCGTTCACGCAGGCGCAGGCGCTCCATCTCGTAGTTGACGGTACCGATGGCCCCCTGCTCGATCTCGGCGATCTGCTCGTGCAGGTCCAGCGCGCGCTCCAGGTGTGTCTGCATCGAGGCCCAGGCTGAATCGCCCTCGGCAACTGTCTCGCCCGCCTCCTTGACCGACTTCAGGTAGCCGTAGAAATTGCCCCACTCGCGGCGCTCGATAATCATCAACGCCTCGGGGTACTCCACCTCGTGCAGGGAGTCCTCCAGCACCCAGCGGAAATCGAGGCCACCGACATCGCGGTTGCCGGTCTTGACCAGCAGGCGAGTCATCGCCTCCACCCCCTCGGGCACCTCGACACCGGTCTGGCGCAGGCGCTCGGCAGGCACCAGCTCACTATCGTGCACCTCGCCGATCAGGCGGATGGACTCGCCGCTCTGCTCGACATACTGGGCATCCATGATCGGCTTGGCCCAGAAGTGACCCAGGCCACGGGCGGCGATCAGCATCAGCAGCCCGGCGACCATGACAATGCTAATACTCACCGCACCGGCATTGAGCCAGATAAAGGGGTCGCCGCTGCGATACCAGGTTTTCAGCGTCTTCTTCATCGGTTACAGGCTGCTGTATTTGCGGCGCAGGCGCTGACGCACAATCTCCGCCATGGTGTTAAAGACGAAGGTGAAGAGGAACAACACCAGCGCCGCCAGGAACAACACCCGGTAGTGGGTGGAGGCTACCTCGGATTCCGGCATCTCCACGGCGATATTGGCCGAGAGGGTACGCATACCCTGGAAGATGCTGAAGTCCATCACCGGGGTGTTGCCGGTAGCCATCAGCACGATCATGGTCTCGCCCACCGCACGCCCCAGACCGATCATCACCGCCGAGAAGATGCCGGGGCTGGCAGTGAGAATCACCACCCGGGTGAGGGTCTGCCAGGGGGTCGCACCCAGGGCCAGAGAGCCGTAGCTCAGGTGCTTAGGCACGCTGAAGATGGCGTCCTCGGTGATGGAGAAGATGGTCGGGATCACCGCAAAACCCATTGCCAGACCGACCACCAGGGAGTTGCGCTGATCGAAGCCGATGCCCAGCTCGCTCTGCATCCAGGCGCGCATGTCACCGGCGAAGAAGAGATGCTCCATTGGTGCCGAGAGGGTGAAGCTCAACCAACCGAGGAAGATCACCACCGGGATCAGCAGTGCCGCCTCCCAGCCCTCGGGCACGCGAATGCGGATGGCCTCAGGCAGCGAGCGCCAGGTAAAGGCGAAGAGCAGGATACCCAGCGGCATGATGATAAACAGGGCAAAGACTCCCGGCAGGTGGGACTCCACCACCGGCGCCAGCCAGAGACCGGCGAGGAAGCCGAGGATCACGGTGGGCAACGCCTCCATGATCTCGATGCTGGGCTTGACCACCTTGCGCATCCGCGGGGCCATGAAGTAGGCGGTAAAGATGGCGCCGAGGATGGCCAACGGCACCGCTACCAGCATGGCGTAGAAGGCCGCCTTGAGTGTACCGAAGGCCAGCGGCATGAGGCTGAACTTGGGTTCGAAATCGTTGCTGGCCGAGGATGACTGCCAAATGTAGTCGGCCTCCGCGTAGCCCTCGTAGTGCACCTCGCCCCAGAGCGAGGACCAGGAGACCTCCGGGTGCTCGTTGTGCACACCCCAGAAGTGCAGGCGCCCCTCGGCATCCTCGGCAAGGAAGGCGTTGGCACGCGGCGAGACCGCCAGCGCCACCAGCGGCGCCTCGCTCACCTGGGTGGTCAGCAGGGTGCGCTCAGCGGTGGTGTGGTGGATACCTACACGGCCACCGGTGTCGATGCTGAAAAAGCCCTTGCGGCGATGTTCAGTGCCCACCTGGGCGATGGCGCTACCGCTGTTCTCAAAGCCGCGCACCCGTTGCAGGCGGTTACGGTTGTTCTCATCGCGTACCGGGAACCACTGGCTAAGCGAGCCATCGAAGCCACCCACCAGCAACGAGTTGCCACCGATGAGAAAATCGACCGCCCCCAGCGCCACACCCTTGGGAGTGAGGGAGACGCGTTCGATAAGGCTGGGCTCATCGCCACGAATATCGTAGTGCAGCAGCTCGCCGCTGATCGCCGCCGCATAGAGATGCGCCTGGCCCAGATCCATCAGCAGGTGCTCGACGGCAATATCCACGCCCTCGAAGCCACTGTACTCCGGCTCCAGGGTGACGCTCTCATCGAGAAAGCTCTCCTCCTTGATGAAACGGGCCAACTGCAGATCGCCACCCGCCAGCGCGGCAATGCTCAACTGCTCCTCACCGTCACGTAGCGCCAGATGCTCAATGGCACGCCCCTGCGGATCGACCTCCAGCGGCTCCTCACCATAGGGATAGTCGATGCGCGGGGTAACGGTACGCTGGTCGTTGGGGTAGCTGATGAGAAAACGGTGACGCAGCAGCAGCACCTGGCCATCACCCACAGCCAGCGCCAGCAGGCGCCCATCGGGACCGTCGCTGGCCAGGGCCTCGATCGGCCCATCCCACAGCTGCTCCTCGCTGACGATGTTGCCGTTTATGGTATCGAAGAAGAGGGCGCGACCATCACGGGTGTAGCGCACGGCAAAACCGGACTGCTCCTCCAGGGCCATGAACAGCCCTTCACCGCCATCGCTCAGGGTGAAGTCACCGCGCTTCTCCACCTCGGCGGGAAGGAATAGCGGGAAGACCACGTAAACCAGGTAGAAGAAGATGAGGATGATGGCGATGATCACGCTGATCCCGCCAACGCCGACGGCGTGGCGGGCGAAGCGATCCTTGAGCATGCGCCAGCGATGGCGTGGGCTCAGGGCGCTGTTGTCCAGTGCGGGTGGCTGTGTACTCATGCGCGAATCATAGGCACGAATTGTTACAGCATTGTTACATTCCGTTAAGCCATTGAATGAGCCCAATTAAATCTCGCCGGCATGGGGGAGTACTGGTACCGGGAGCGCAAATCGGTGATGATCACCCGCATGCACAACGATGACTTCGAACTGCTGGATCCGCCAGGCGGGCAACGGGTAAGGCTACGCTTTGATGGACGCTTCGAGGGGGAAGGGGTCACCTGGGAGGCCACGGTGGTCACCCTGGCACAGCTGCACACCGAGTCGGGGGAGGCACAGAGCCGCCTGCGAAACTTCCTGCAGATTGGTGAGATGGGCGCACAGGGGCGCAAAATCACCATCGGTCTCGGGGTGGCTGCCATCGACCGTCCGGCCCTGCGCAAGACGGTAATGATGGTGCGCCAGTACAAGCGCCTGCGCCCGGGCAGGCACGAGTACGGCGAGGAGCAACTCTACCGGTAGCCGGGGCTCACACCCCGGACTCGGTTTCGCCAGCATCAGGACGGTCATCGTTGATTACATCCACGTCCTCGTCCTCGGGCATCGGTACCTCTTCGCCCATCAGCTCCCCTTCGACCACACGCGACTCGGTGTCCGCATCCTCAGCGCTGGCACTGGTGCTGGCCGCCGCCGCAGCAACACCGGCAGCCGCCGCGGTAGCCGCAGCAGCAGAGCCCGAAGAAGAGCCCTCGGCACGCTCTTCACGCATGGGTCCCGACTCTTGCTCGAGCGTGCCTTCCAGAGAATCCTCGTCAGGCCAGGGTCGGAAGGGGAAGGGCTTGTCGTCATTATTAAGCGTGATGTAGCGAATCACCTCGGCGATATAGACCGCCAGGGAGGCCCCCAGAGAACGCAGGCGCCGGTTATCCTCGCCCGTGAGGATAAGGAAGAAAAACTGCAACACCACCACCGCCCAGACCACCACCTCGGCGACCCCGTAACAGAGGGCGAACAGGAGGATGAACAGGCCACGCTTCCAGCTCTCGCCCGATCCCAGACTCTCTTTCAACTGCTGTTCCATATTTTCGCTCCAGATAAATGCTAAGGGTTTGATACCGCAGATGAGCGTGACGGTCAATCGCCCGCCTGTCCCGGCAGGGCCCAGGCGGGCAGACGGGACATGGCCCCGCGTAGCGCATGATCATGCACACGATAGTCGGGCATGTGCCGCTCGACCAGGGCCCAGTAGCGCGCCGAGTGGTTTAGCTCACGGGTGTGGCAGAGCTCGTGCAACAGCAGATACTCCACCTGTTCCGGCGGCAGAAACAGCAGGTTGCGGTTGAGGCTGATCGCACCGTTCACCGAGCAACTGCCCCAACGCCCACGCTGGGCGCGAATGCTGAGACGGGCATATTTCAGGCCGGTGCGAGCGGCCATGGCGTCCAGGCGCGGCTGCAACACCTGGCGAGCCTTACGGTTGAGCCAGCGCTGCAACGGCGCGCGCCACTCCAGGCCAGCGCCGTACTCCAGTTGCAGCCACCCTGCCCGCTCACGCACCACGGCGCGCGCGGCACCCTCAGCCGCCCTCAGCGACCACTGCTCGCCACAGGCAGGCAAGTTCACCAGCCCGGGCAGCTGCTGCGCCGCCTGATGTCGCCCGCGCACCAGCTGCAGTTGCTGACGCAGCCACGGCTCATGGCGTTGCAGAATATTGGGCAGCTGCTCACGCTCAAAACCGCGTGGTGCGCTCACCCGCACCCGTCCCGGCGGCACCACCCGCAGCCGCACATGGCGGGCGCGCGGATGGTGATGGAGTTCCAGCTCAGCGAGCAGAGTGACCAGGTCGAGGTCGAGGTCGGTATCGATAGACATGCGGCTATTATAAAGTAGGTTATCCTCTCCCCTCTTCTCTAATAACGGGTCTCCGTCATGCTGCCGCGCATCGCCGCCATCCTCGCTATCCTCCTGCTGGCCCCGCCACTGGCACTATGGCTCGCCGGCAGTCCCATGCACGGCTACTTCGAACTGCCACCGATGGCACCTCACCTGCCCCCAGCCCATGGCTTTGGCGGCTGGTGGGTCCTACTGCTGTTACTGCTGCTACTCGGCGCGGCACTGGTCTTCACCGGTCTGGGACGCAGAAGCGCCAGCGATCCACAGGCGCTGAACCGACTGCATGAGCGCGAGCCGAGCACGAGCCCACGCTGGGCCTGGCTTGCCCTGCTGCTGCCCCTGGGGCTGGTACTCGCCCCCTGGCTTGCACCCGGACTGGGAACCCTGCTGGCCCTGGCCGGGCTGGGGGTGACAGCCAACCTGCTCAGCCTGCGCTGGAGCGGCCATGCCCTGCTAAGCGAACAGCCAGGGCTACTGCTGCAGATGAGCGCCGCGGGCGCACTGCTGTGGTGGCTGATGGAGTACCTCAACCGCTACGTGGAGAGCTGGCTTCTCGAATCCGCACCACAGAGTGTTTGGGGCTACCTCATCAGCACCACCCTGGCGGCGATGCTACTGCCTCCGGTCATCCTCAGCCTGCGCCAGGCGCTCACTGCCCGTCCCGGACTGCCCGGACTGCTGCGCGGTCAGCGTGGCCTGCCACTTCCGGGCGGCGAGCCCGGCGCGGTATGGGGCTTTGCCATCGCCCTGGCCGGACTGTTCGGCGGCGCTCTGATGCCCTCCACGCTTTTCCCGCTGTTGTGGCTGGCACCCGTACTGCTATTGGCCATAATCGGCGGCAGTGGCCTCGGTGCAGGGCCGCGTAACGGTGACTGGGGCCGCATCCTCATCCCCGCCCTAGCCGGTATGCTAGCCGGTGCCCTGTGGATGCTGGGCTCCGCCCTCGGCGGGCCACACACCCAGCTTAGCCTGCCACTACCCGACTGCTGTCCGGAACTGGCCAGTGGCTTCGTGCGCCTGCTCGGCTTCGGCCTGTATGGCGTCCTCTGCCTGCAACTGGCCGACCTTTCGGCCGCCGGCTGGCGCAAACGCCTGGGGCGACGTGGCCCGATCGGCAGCAAAAAACTCGATATTCCCATCAAGGTGGAGTGAGCTAGGTGTCTGAAAAACTGCGTTACGGTGGAAGACTGCTACACCTGGGCCACGATGAATACGGCAGCCTGGAAGTGGTCGATGATGGCACCTGCCGCTCCCTGCACTTTGGCAGTGAACCCAAGCAGAGTGCCATGCTCACGGCCAATCCCCAGCACCTGTGCCTGAGTTACACACGGGCGATGACCGCCGCGCTGCTCTTTCATGAGAACCCTCAGCGCATCCTGCTGGTCGGACTCGGCGGCGGCTCGCTGGCCAAGTTCCTGCTCCACCACTACCCCGCCGCACAAATCGACGCCGTGGAGTTGCGCGAATCGGTGGTCGCGGCGGCTCATGACTATTTCGGACTGCCCGACGATCCCAGGCTGCACATTGAAATTGCCGATGCCGCCTGGTTTATCAATCACTCCGACGAATCACGCTATGGCGAGTATGATCTGATCATGGTCGATGCCTTCGTTGCCGCGGGGATCGCCCGCTCGGTGATCGGTCTCTACTTCCATGATGCCTGCCGTAACCGCCTCTCCGCCCAGGGGGTGATGTCCATGAACCTCTGGTCCGGTGACTTCATCACGGCCCGTGAGCTGATTGAACAGATCAGTGAAATCTTCGAGGGGCGAGTGCTACGCCTGCCGGTGGAGGGTAAGGAGAACATCATCGCCATCGCCACCATGACGGGCAAACCCCGGCAACAACTCAAACAACTTCCGCTCAGGGCCCGGGAGATGGCCGAACGCCATGGCATCGAGTATCCGGCACTGCTTAAGGCCTTGCGTCGGCACAATCACGGTTTTTTCTAGCTCCTGTTTTCTCAATTCCCGGGAGCAAACTCTATTGAGATATTGCATCCCTCCCCTGTGATGCGATTAACGGTAATCTTCGCGTAATTCTGGAAAATAAAAACTCCGACAGCTCATGCAAGAGCAAGGAGCATAACCATGAAAACGCATCACAGCCTCTCCCTCACCGGCGTGCTGATGCTGGCCCTCGGCCACGTTGGTTACGTCATCGGCAGCAACGCTCTAACCATCGTCGCGGTCAGTGCTGCACTGCCTTTCTTTCTCCCCGCCCTTATCACTCGCATGCGTGGTGATAAACACAGGGAACGCCTTCGACCCTACGGCAGAGCATCGCACCGTTCCTGCTAAGCCATCACGCTAACCCCCCGTCTTAACAGCAAGTCACTAGAGTGACGAAGCGCTCTCCCGTCAGCTAGGGCCTCGTTCAAACACGCTTAGAACCCGGCATCTTAAGCCGAGTGTAATGCTTGGTTAATGAACTACTAAGCCAGGCACGCTAATCTGGCGACCAATGGTGAACGTACTCACTAATGGAGAAGAGAACCATGAACAACAAAAACCCCATGATGCTGGTTGCGCTTTCCGCCCTGCTGCTAAGCCCGGTGCTTGCCGCCAATGCCTTGGATGCTGCCGCGATCTTCAGTGCCAGCTTTGCCCTACCGATGCTGTTGCCGGCGCTACTGCCCCATCGCCGCACGCACAGCCTGACCCCCTGTGCCTGCTGATACCCTATTATCTCCTGTAGTACCCCGCAGTACCCCCCTCTGGAGCCCGCAAGGGCTCCTTTTTTTATTAAAAACCTCTCATTTCGTGCATGGGTTCACACTAAAACCTTGCACAGTTAACGGAATTGTTGGACAGCCTGAGCCAGAATACACTCAACGCAACCGGAAAAATCACGCAGACAAGCGACCGTTGCCCCC
The DNA here is from genome assembly GCA_041572995.1 of Thiohalomonadaceae bacterium. GTDB lineage: Bacteria > Pseudomonadota > Gammaproteobacteria > Thiohalomonadales > Thiohalomonadaceae > JBFFSW01. Next base: position 167 of record JBFFRO010000013.1, on the reverse strand, counting down.
TACAGAATGTGAAGGAGAAGAACATGAACAACCAGACCAGCCTGACCACCTCCGGCTCCCTGACCTTTATCGGTCAGATCGCCTTTGCCCTGGATGCCAATGGCCTGGGCCTGGCCGCCTCTGCCGCCGCCCTGCCGATGCTGCTGCCGATGCTCGCCCAGGGCCGG
>JBFFRO010000012.1:0-15999 GCA_041572995.1 Thiohalomonadaceae bacterium | reverse complement strand
TTCACCGCACAGAAGCCGCAGGCGCGGGTGCAGGTGTCGCCCAGCAGCATGAAGGTGGCGGTACCGCGGCTCCAGCACTCACCGCGGTTGGGGCAGCGGGCCTCCTCACAGACGGTATTCAGGCCCTGGGCGGCGACGATGCGCGCGGTATCCGCGTACTCACCGGCCGCCAGCGACTGACGCACCCACGGTGGCATGCGCCCGGCGTTGGCCTCGGCGGAGTGGTCAAAGACAGGGATGGAGGAGAGTGCCTTACTCATTCAAAACCCACTGTAAATGCGCCGTACTCGTACACCCGGTGCGTACGGCCTCACGTTATTCCCGAACATCCAAAATGCAAAAGGGGCGACCAAAAACCCCTCGGCCTTTGGTCGCCCCTCTGTCCTGGCACCTGAGAGCTTAGCCCCTTCGGTGGGCCTGCACGGCCGCTCTCCAGAGTCGATATCGGGCTCCCCGGTCCTTTTGCCTGAGCGATTCCGGGCGGGTTGCGCCTTCGGCGGTGCGGTGCACTCTCTCCCAGGGGGCCTTATCGAACCGGGATCATACCCGCCGGGGGGCGGGAAACCAAGCCGTTCTTCTGCTCCCCTTCTGCCGCGGGCGCCACAACGAAAAACGGGGGAGAGGCTCAGGCCCCTCCCCCGTTTTATCCCAAGGCGAGACGCTTAGATGGTCTCGGGCTGGGCCGCACCCATCCCTTCACTGTCAGGCCCCTGGTACTGGGCGCTACCAAAGCCCAGGATGGGGAAGAAGATGACCCCCAGGAAGAACAGGCCAATGGTGAAGCCCGCACCCTTGCCGAAGCTCTTCGACAGGCCGTGCAGGGCCATCACAAAGACCACCAGGTTGACCAGCGGGATGAACATCAGCAACAGCCACCAACCGGGCTTGCCGGCGATCTTCAGGATGATATAGAGATTAAAGATGGGGACGATGGCGGCCCAGCCGGGCTCCCCCGCCTTGGTGAACACCTTCCACATCCCCGCGATGGCGAGAATAATCACTGCCAGGTAGACCAGCATGCCGATAGCGGCTGCACCTTCGTTCATTGTAGATCCTCCGTGCTATTCCATTTTCTTATAGTTGACTTCATGTGGCCGGCGCTAAAGCGAGCCGACCGGTCACGACTACCTTAAGTAGGCGCCCCTGTTCCGTCAACCGTGACGGGGCCCGCGCATCATCAACCACAGCGCCGGCAGGGTACCGACCACCAGCATCAGCGAGGCGGGAGCGGCCAGCTCCAGCATCTCCTCCGAGGCCTCGATCCAGATGCGTACCGGCAGGGTGTCGAAACCGGTGGGCCTCAGGATCAAGGTGGCCGGCAGCTCCTTGAGGGCGTCGATAAACACCAGCACCCAGGCGCTGGCCATGCCGCCGCGAATCACCGGCACGATCACCCGCCAGAGGTTCTCCAGCGGACCGCAGCCGAGAATTCGCCCCGCCTGCTCCAGCGAGGGGGTGAGCTGCTGCAGGGCGGCATCCTGTGACTGCACCGCCAGCGGCAGAAAGCGCACCATCAGGGCCAGCACCAGGGCCGCCAGGGTGCCGTAGAGGGGCTCGGCCCAGGCGAGCACAAAGCCGAGGATACCGAGGGCGATCACCGGCCCCGGCAGCACGAAACCGACGCTGGAGAGCTGCAGGAACAGCGGCGCCAGGCGGCAGCGGCGGCGGGCGTGGAACAGGGCCACGGGCAGGCCCACTACCACGGCCAGGGTGGCGGCGATAAAGGCCACCTGGATGGAGTTACCCACGTACTCCCAGAAACGCGCATCGAGCAACTCGCCACGCCACGCCTCCCAGCTCCAGCTGAGCATCCACGCCAGCGGCAGCAAAAAGGAGAAGGTGGTGATCAGCCCCAGCCAGCCCCAGATAAGCAGCCGCTCGCCGCGCCCGGCGACCCTGGCCTCGGCACGGCGCGACTGGGCGCCGCTGTAGTAACGCTGACGGCTGCGAAAGAAGCGCTCCAGGGTGAGGAAGGTGAGGGCCAGGGCCACCAGCACCAGCGACAGCCCCGCCGCCCCCTGATAGTCAAAACGACCACTCATCTGCAGGTAGATGCTGAGGGTAAAGGTCTGGTAGTGGAGCATGCTCACCGCACCGAAGTCGGAGAGCACATGCAACACCACCACGGCCAGGGCCGCGGCAATGGCGGGACGCAGCAGTGGCAGGGTGACCCGGTAAAAGCTCTGCCAGGGCCCAGCCCCCTGGATGCGGGCGGCATCCTCCAGTGAGCGCTGACTTCGCTCCAGCGCCCCCTGCACCAGCAAGAAGACGTAGGAGAAGCCAGCCAGGGTGAGGACGAAGGTGGCACCGCCGAGGTTGGTCAGCGGTGGCGGCGGCAGATCGAACCAGGCCTGCCAGTGGCGTCCCAGCCAGCCCTCGTAGTCAAACAGCGTGGTGTAGATGTGGGCGAAGACATAGGTGGGAATGGTCAGCGGCAGCACCATCAACCAGCGCGCCAGGGCTCGCCCTGGAAAGCGCCGCCGGACCACCAGCCAGGCGGCGGAAACCCCGAGCACGACGCAGCCCAGTGCCACCAGCAGAGCCAGGGTCAGGGTGTTCCACAGCAGTTCCGGCAGGCGCGCGCTCCAGAGCCGTGCCCAGGCGCTGCCCTCCAGCTCCAGGCTGGAGTCGATAACGAAGCCCAGCGGCACCGCCGCCAGCACCACCACCAGTGCGGCGACCGCACCCAGGCTGCCGAAGCGCGAAGAGAGAATAGAGCTCATCAAGGGAATAGCTTACGGCATCCCCACCGCTTCGAGCAGGTCCAGCGTGGCGCCTCGGCGCTTGCCCAGCTCCACCATCGGCACGGCGGCGACCCGGTAGCTACCGGCGGCAGGCACCCCCGCGGCAGCGCTCACCCCGGCACGGGCCGGGTACTCCTGATTCACCTCGGCGAACATCCGCTGCCCCGGCTCGGAAACCAGGAAGGCGATCAGGCGATTCACCGACTCATGCTGGTCGCTGTATCGGCTGACGGCGACCCCGGCCACATTCCACGCCACCCCCATCCCACCCTCGCCCTGATCAGGGAGGATGATACGAATCGGCGCATCGGGGTCGCTGGCCAGGTGGCGATAGACGTAGTAGTGGTTCACCAGCCCCACCGCCATCCGCCCAGCGGCCACCGCAGCGACGATCTTGCTGTGCTTGTTGAACACCGCTCCATCGACGTTGGCCTTCATCCCCTGCAGCCAGCTGCGCACCGCCTGGTCGCCGGCCATAGCCTGGTAAACGCTCACCCCGGCGACATAGCTCTCGTTGGCCGAGTGGGTGATGGCCAGGCGCCCCTTGAGCGCCGGGTCGGCCAGGTCGAAGACCGAGTCCACCCCGTCCAGCCCCTGGGCCTGGGTATTGATCACCAGCACCCGTGCGCGGGCCGAAAGGCCTGTCCAGCTATTGTCGGGGGCGCGCAACGCCGGGGCGATAGACTGTAGCAGATCTGCGTCGATGGGCCTGAACAGCCCCATATCACTGCCCGCCTGCAGGCTGCCGGCATCGTTGCTGATGAACAGGTCGGCATCGGTGCGCTCACCCTCCAGCCTCAGCTTGTTGAGCAGGGCCGTGGACTTGGCGCTGTGCAGCACCACCTCAATGCCGGTCTGCGCGGTAAAGGCTTCAAGCACCGGTCGGACAAACTTGTCGCTGCGACCGGAGTAGATCACCAGCGGCTCGGCCACGGCCTGTGCGGTCAGGAACAGCAGGGAGGAGAGAACAAGCAGGCGTTTCATAGGGGGCAAACCTCTCACCAAAGAATAATGATAATGATTCGCATTTATATAGGTAGCAGAGGCACAGATCAACCCCCGGCATGATCTCCGGGGTAAACAGGTTCTGATAGTGGGGGCTACAGGGCGCGCCGGGCCAGCGGCGGACGGCTGCCATCCAGGCCCATGGCCTGGCGGATAATGCGGTTCTTCACCGGGGTGGCGGCATTGGTAAGCTTGAGGCCGAGGTTACGCACCAGGCGTAGCGGGCCGTTGTCGTTGCCGAAGAGGCGCTTGAACCCCTCCATCGCCCCCATCACCGCCAGGTTCTCCCCCTTGCGTGCACGCTCGTAGCGGCGCAGCAGGGCCAGATCGCCGATATCACCGCCACGCTCGGCGGCACGGGTATCCAGCAGTTCAGCCAGCTCGGCCACATCGGAGACGCCGAGGTTGAGCCCCTGCCCGGCCAGCGGGTGGATGGCGTGGGCGGCGTTGCCCACCAGCACCAGGCGCGGCGCACAGTAGGCACGGGCGTGCTTGAGCTGCAGCGGGAAGACCCCGCGCGGGCCCACCTCCAACATCCGACCCAGGCGATCGCCAAAACTGTTCTGCAGCTCATCGAGGAAGGCGGACTTCTCCATCTCCGCCAGCTCGGCGGCGTGCTCCGGCGAGGTGGACCAGACGATGGAGCACTTGTCCTCCTCCGGCAGCGGCAGGAAGGCCAGCGGACCATCGGGCATGAAGCGTTGCCAGGCGGTGCGCTGGTGGGAGAGCGAGTGGGTGATGGTGGCGACCACCGCGTGCTGGTCGTAGGGCCAACCGACGGTCTCGATGCCGGCCTGGCCTCGCACCCAGGACTCCGCCCCATCAGCCCCTACCACCAGTCGCGCACTCAGCTCGCGGCCATCGGCCAGGCGCAGGTGGGCGGCGTGCTCATGCACCACTAGCGACTCGCCGCGCACCGGGCAGAGCAGCTCAATGTTATCGAACTGCGCCATGCGCTCGCGCAGGGCGGCGAGGATCACGCCGTTCTCGACGATCAGGCCCAGGTCGGGCTCGCCGATCTCGGCGGCATCGAAGGCGATCTCGCCAGAGCCTGTGGCATCCCACACCCGCATCCCCTCGTAGGGGCTGACCCGCATTGCCGCCATCGCCTCCCAGGCGCCGATATTGGCGAAGACGTTCTGGGTAGCACGGGTGATGGCGCTGACGCGGATCTCGTACTCCTGCAGCGGCCAGTGGAAGTCGGACTCGTGCCCCTCGAGCACGGCGATGCGTAGCGGGCCACCGCCGAGGGCGCAGGCCAGGGTGGCGCCGACCATGCCGCCACCGACGATGATGAGATCGTAGTCGTGTTGCTGGCTCATGTGAGCGGTACCCCTCGGGCCAGGCGCGGCAACCGTCCGCTGTTGCCCATCGCCTGGCGGGTGAAGAGACGGCGGGCGGGCGGCAGCAGGTCCAGTGCCAGCATCCCCAGGGTACGGGCCTTGACCAGCGGCGCGAGGCGACTGGAGAAGCCGCGTGCCAGACCATCGGTAAAGCCCATCACCTTGTAATAGTCGGGGCGGCGCCAGTCGGCGTAGCCCTTGAGGGTCTCCAGAGCGCCGATATCCTCACCGCCGCGCAACGCCTCCGCCAGCACCTCGGCCAGGGCGGCGACATCGCGCAGGCCAAGGTTAAAGCCCTGGCCCCCCACCGGGTGGATGGTGTGGGCGGCATTGCCAATGAAGGCGACACGCTCACGTACCGGCTCGCGCAGGTAGCTCAACCCCAGGGGATAGCTGTGACGCCGGCCGATGGCGGTGAAGCGCCCGGCACGGCGGCCGAAGCGCTCCTGCAGCCGCGCCAGGAAGGTTTTGTCATCCAGTCCCAGCAGCTCGTCGAGCTGGCGGTCGTGGGCGCTCCAGACCAGCGACCAGCGATGGCCATAGCCCTCGGCCTCGGGGGCTGGATCGCAGGGCAGCAGCGCCAGCGGGCCGCTGTCGGTAAAGCGCTCGTAGGCGGTGTTGCCGTGGGGGCGGTCGCTGAGCACAGTGGAGATGATGGCGCTCTGGCCGTAGCCCAGGTCGAAGGTCTTGCCGCCCAGCAGCTCGCGGGCAGTGGAGCGTCCACCATCGGCGGCCACCACCAGGGCCGCACGCAGCTGGCGCTCGCCGCTCTCCGTGGCCAGGGTGACCTCGGCGGCGTTGGCCTCGATATAGAGGTCGCTGAGGCTGGCCGGGCAGATGAGTTCAACGTTCTCCTGCTCGCTCAAGGTCGGTGCCAGGACACGCCCCAGCAGGGCCGCCTCGGCGACATAGCCTAGGGCCTCGACCCCCTCCTCCTCCGCCTCCAGACGGGCGGCACCGAAGTGGCCGCGATCGGAGACCTGAATGTGCTCAATGGCGCTCACCTCCGCGGCCAGCGCCGGCCACACCCCCATGGCCTGGAAGATGCGCTTGGAGCCGTGGGAGAGGGCGATGGCGCGGGCATCGAAGCTGGGCTGGGCGTCACTCTCCAGTGGCACCGCCTCGACCACGCCGATGCGCAACGGCTGGCCGCGCAGGGCACGGGCCAGACTGGCACCGACCATGCCGCCGCCGATGATGAGGATATCGTAGTCGAGCTCCACGCTGGGCAATCACCTTATTAATTGTATGGGCATAATAGCCGTTTCAGGCCGGCCAATCTATCCGCGGGCCATCAGCGCCTCGATGGCATCGGGCTCCTTGGGCACACCGTCGGTGAGCACCTCGTGACCGCTCTTGGTCACCAGCACGTCATCCTCGATGCGAATGCCGATATTCCACCACTTTTTGGCCACCCCCTTGGCGGGGGCGACGTAGAGGCCGGGCTCGATGGTCAGCACCATACCCGGCTCCAGCACCCGCCACTCGTCGCCCACTTTGTAGTCACCCACATCGTGTACATCCATCCCCAGCCAGTGGCCGGTGCGGTGCATGTAGAACTTGCGGTAGGCCTCGTCCTCGATAAGTTTCTCCAGCTTGCCCTTGAGCAGTCCCAGCTCCAGCAGCCCCTCGGTGAGCACCCGCACCGCCGCCTCATGTGGCTGGTTCCAGTGGTTGCCGGGTTGCACCTGTTCGATGGCGGCGTACTGGGACTTGAGTACCAGCTCGTAGAGCGCGCGCTGCGCTTTGGAGTAATGCCCACCGACCGGAAAGGTACGGGTGATATCGGCGGCGTAGTAGTCGTATTCACAACCGGCGTCGATTAGCAGCAGCTCGCCATCGACCAGCTTCTCGCTGTTCTCGGTGTAGTGGAGGATGCAGCCGTTGGCACCACCGCCGACGATAGAGGTGTAGGCGGGATAACGGGCACCGCTGTGCATGAACTCGTGCAGCAGTTCCGCCTCCACCTGGTACTCGTGACGCCCCGGTTTAACGTAGCGCATGGCACGTACGTGGGCCGCGGCGGAGATCTCGGCGGCACGGCGCATCGCCTTAACCTCGGCGGCACTCTTGTAGAGGCGCATGTCGTGCAGGTGATGGTCGAGGGCTACGAACTCACCGGGGGTGTGGATACCGGCACGGGCCTGCTTGCGCAGGGCGTTGATCCAGCCGGTCACCCGCTGGTCGAACTCGGCGTCGGCCCCCATGGTGTAGAACACCTTCTCGCGATTCTCCAGCAGGCCGGGGAGGATTTCGTCGATATCGGTAATGGGGAAGGCATCATCCACCCCGTAGTGCTCGATAGCACCCTCCAGACCAGCCCGGCGGCCGTGCCAAGTCTCCATCTTTTCGTCACGCTCGCGGCAGAAAAGAATGGTCTCGCCGTGCTCGCGTCCCGGCACCAGCACCAGCACCGCCTCCGGCTCGGGAAATCCGCAGAGGTAGTAGAAGTCGCTATCGGCACGATAGGGGTGCTCCACATCACGATTGCGGGTGCGCTCCGGGGCGGTAGGGAGGATGGCGATGGCGGCACGCCCCATCTCCTTCATCAGCCGCTTGCGGCGGCGGGCAAACTCTTTCTGGTTCATGGTTTCTGCTTTTACGCGGGGGGAGTTTTAATGATAGGTGATTTCCCCGGCATCGCGGGGCGGCGCCTTACTCGGGTTGAGCTCCTCGTTAACCAGCAGCACCCCGGTGCGCACGTACTCGCAGAGATCGGCATAGGCCACCTCGTCCTCCTCGCCCCCCTCCAGGTCATAGCCCCCGGCCTGGCTAAAGGCGGCCAGGTCGTGGATCACCTCAGCGCTGTCGGCGGGCAGGGCCTTAAAGTCCTGAATATCGCCCAGGGTCAGGCCCATGAGAAAGCCCTGGCACCACTCGGCAAGGGCATCCACGCGGAACTCCAGCGGCGCGTCGTCATCAGGTAGCAGCGGGTGGAAGTCGAGCACCGCATCGGCCAGCTGGCGCACGGTCTCGCGAAACAGCGCGGCCAGGGTCTTGAGCGCCTCGGCAGCGAGCAGGTCGCCCTCCTCCGCCTTCACCCCGGGCAGCGCCAGTGCCAGCCACTGCTCAGCCTCCAGCGTGCCGCGGGCACAGAGCAGGCCGCTCAGGGTGCCGTGGCACTCCGCCCCTTCCATCTCCGCCTTCAGCGTCTCCAGGGCCCTGTCGACGGCCTCCAGGCTCAGTTCCGGCTCGCTCATCGCGCCTTGCTCCTCGTGGTAGAAGGGGGCGATCCTAGCACCCGAACGCCCCCTCCCCCAATAGCGCAATCGGCAGCGGCAAGATTGACCCTCCCCCCCGCGGGGCTCTATATTGGCGCAACTCCTGGCCACCTCGGCCGATGGAACGTAAGGGACCATGAGCGAAGAGATCGAGCTGAAAAATCTGGAGCGGCGCGTGGATCAACTGATCCAGGCTCTGGAGAGCCTGCGTGCAGAGAATAATTCCCTGCGCGAGGACCAGGGCCGCCTGCTTGAGGAGCGCGGCCAGCTCATCGAGAAAACCGAAGCGGCGCGCAGCCGGGTAGAGGCGATGATCGCCCGCATCAAGGCGATGGAGGAGGCCTGATGTCCGACTCGAGTATTCAGGTCAAGCTGACCATTCTGGACAAGGACTACAACGTCGCCTGCCACCAGCCGGAGGAGAAGGAGGCGCTGCACAACTCCGCGCGCATGCTGGATGAGCGCATGCGTGAGATCCGTGCCGGGGGCAAGATTGTCGGCACCGAACGCATCGCCGTGATGGCCGCCCTCAACCTCGCCTACGAGCTGCTTAAGGAGCAGACGCTGGAAGAGGGTTATAATCATGATATGAATACCCGCCTGAAGTTGATGCAGGAGCGCATTGAGGCGGCGCTGGCTGATGAAGACCAGCAGATGCGCCTCTAGGGCGCGTAAACACCAGTTTTCGGGTACCCCTGCGGTGTTCGTTATGGATTGGGTATTTTCTTGAGCCTAATTCTCACCCCGGGGTCTAATACACGGCCTGTGTGCATGTCCGCTTGCCGGAAAGCCTGATGGCCGTGTTGCCGTCCCCACTTGAACCAACTGGTTCAAGAACGAAGATCCAGACGGCACAGGCGGGGGTACCCACCTCCTTACCATGACTCACGATACCGAAACCCAGCGTCGCGAAATCCGCCGAGAGGTCCGCGCCCAACGGCGCGGACTCTCTGCGCGCGAGCATCAACACCTCAGTCACGCCCTGTGCGAGCAGATCGCCCGCTCAAGTCTCTTTCGCAATAGCCGCCACATCGCCCTCTACCTGCCCAATGACGGCGAACCGGATCTGAGCCCGCTGATCGAGCGCATCTGGGCAATGGGCAAACACTGTTACCTGCCGGTACTCAGCCCGCTGTTCCACAACAAGCTCTGGTTCACCTACTACGAACCCGATACCCGCCTGGAGACCAACCGCTTCGGCATCCCCGAACCGGCCCACGGCCGCCTGCGCCCGACCTTCAGCCTCGACCTGCTGCTGATGCCGCTGGTGGCCTTCGATGGGGCGGGCAACCGCCTGGGCATGGGTGGTGGGTACTATGACCGCTCGCTGGCCTATCTGGCACGCCGACACGCCTGGCGCAAGCCACGGCTGATCGGCACCGCCTTCGAGATGCAACGCCACACAGCACTGCCGTACCAGCCCTGGGATGTTCCGCTGGATGGGGTTGCCACCGAGGCGTCGCTGGCGATGTTCAGGCAATAAAAAACCCGCCGAAAGGCGGGTTTTTTATTGCTGGGGCATGGCACTTACTGTTGGGCATAGCCAGTAATCACCACGCCGAGACTGACCAGTACGGCCAGTACCACCAGCAGGTCGGGCTTGCGTTTTTTCATTATTACCCCCTGAATGCTTCATCCTCTTTGGGAGAAGTCATTGTTTTTCCTTGGCAAATATAGATATACCCTATGATTAGCAAGGAAATCAATACCCAGTTACATTGTCAGGTTATTTGAACTGGGCGGGGACAACCGTGAAGCGGTTCACAAATCTGTAACACCTCAACGCAGGAAGAGCTGATAGGCGGGGTTCTCCGCCTCCTCCCACCAGGGGTAGCCGAGCTGCTCCAGGAACTGCTCGAAGGCCTGTAGCTCCCCCTCCGGCACCTGAATACCGCAGAGCACGCGACCGTAGGCCGCGCCGTGGTTGCGGTAGTGGAAAAGGCTGATGTTCCAACGTCCACTCAGGCGACTGAGGAAACGCAGCAGGGCGCCGGGGCGCTCGGGGAACTCGAAGCGCAGCAGGCGCTCATCCGCCGCCTCGGCACGACCACCGACCATGTAGCGCAGGTGCAGCTTGGCCATCTCGTTGTCGCTGAGGTCCAGCAGCGGGTACTCGTTGGCCTGCAGCTCGGCGATCAACGCCTCCTTCTGCTCGCGTCCCCCCGCCAGCTGCACACCGACAAAGATGTGCGCATCGCGTGCATCGGCGTAACGGTAGTTGAACTCGGTGATATTGCGGTTGCCAAGCATCTCGCAGAACTGCAAAAAGCTGCCGGGCCGCTCGGGGATGGTCACCGCCAGCACCGCCTCGCGGCACTCTCCCAGCTCGGCCCGCTCGGCCACATGGCGCAGGCGGTCGAAATTCATATTGGCGCCGGAGTCGATACAGGCCAGTTCGGCCCCCTTGAGGCCTTCGCGCTCGATGTACTTCTTCATCCCCGCCACGCCCAGGGCCCCAGCGGGTTCGGCGATGGAGCGGGTATCCTCGAAGATATCCTTAATCGCAGCGCAGATCTCATCGGTGCTGACCAGCAGCACCTCGTCGATATACTTGCGCAGCCGAAACGGTTCGGCACCGACCCGGCGCACGGCCACGCCGTCGGCAAAGATCCCCACCTGCGGTAGCTCTACCCGCTCGCCCGCACGAATCGCCTCGTACATACAGGGGGCATCCTCGGGCTCGACACCGATCACCTTCACCTCCGGCATCAGCGCCTTGATGTAGGAGGCAACACCAGCAATGAGGCCACCACCGCCTACCGGCACAAACACCGCATCCAGGCCACCGGGATGCTGGCGTAGCAGCTCCATGGCCACGGTACCCTGACCGGCGATGACCTGAGCGTCGTCATAGGGGTGGATAAAGGTCAGGCCGCGCTCCTCGGCCAGCATCCTGGCATGGGTCGCGGCATCATCGTAGCTATTGCCCGCCAGCTCCACCTGGGCACCGCGGGCGGCCACCGCCTTCACCTTGATCTCGGGAGTGGTCTTGGGCATGACGATCAGCGCCTCAATGCCGAGGCGGGCCGCCGACAACGCCACGCCCTGGGCGTGGTTTCCGGCCGAGGCGGCAATCACCCCGCGTTCGCGCTCCTCCGAACTCAGCTGCACCATCTTGTTGTAGGCTCCGCGCAGCTTGAAGGAGAAGACCGGCTGCAGGTCCTCGCGCTTGAGCCAGACGCTGTTGCCGAGCCGGGCTGAGAGGGCCGGTGCGGGTTCCAGCGGGGTTTCCTCCGCCACGTCATAAACCGGCGCGGTCAGGATCGCCTTGAGGTAGTCATCTTTCATGGCGCATAACATAGCAGCTACGGCGGCTTCTATATAGTGGGCTTACTGCCGTATAATCAGGCACTTTCGCCCCGCGTGGGCCGCGTTAGGCAGTTTTCAGGAGACGATGAAATGAGCATGACCCAGGACGAAATGAAGCAGGCGGTGGCCCGTGCCGCGCTGGAGCACGTGGTGCCGAACACCATCATCGGCATCGGCACCGGCTCTACCGCCAACTTCTTCATCGACGCGCTGGCGGAGATGAAGGATCAGATCAAGGGTACCGTCGCCTCCTCCGAAGCCAGCGCCGAGCGTCTGCGTGGCCACGGCATCGAAGTGCTGGACCTTAATGAGGTCGATCACATCTCCGTTTACGTCGACGGCGCCGACGAGACCAACCGCCAGCGCCACCTGATCAAGGGTGGCGGCGGGGCCCTCACCCGCGAGAAGATCGTCGCCGCAGTGGCTGACAAGTTCGTCTGCATTGTCGACGAGACCAAGGTGGTCGAGAAGATGGGCGCCTTCCCCCTGCCGGTAGAGGTGATCCCCATGTCGCGCGCCTACGTCGCCCGCGAGCTGGCCAAGCTCGGCGGTGAGCCGGTCTACCGCGAAGGCTTCGTCACCGACAACGGCTGCGACATCCTCGATATCCGCGGCCTGCAGCTGGCCGAGTCCGAGGTGGTGCCGCTGGAGGAGAAGCTCAATCACATCACCGGCGTGGTCACCAATGGCCTGTTCGCCATGCGCCCGGCCGACCTGGTGCTTGTGGGTACTCCCAACGGCGTCGAACAGTTCTAAAGGACAGAGGACGAGCGGCATGAGCGAAGGATTTGCCAAAGACAGCGAGGACCGTCGCCGCTCATTCCGTCTCGACGATGAGGTCCACTTCAGCTATCGCCTGCTGAAGCAGGACGAGGAGGGCTCAGGTGAGCTCTCCCCCATCGCCCAACTGCGTGAACTGAGCCAGCAGGGTGGCCACATCCTTGCCGGCATTCGCAAAAGCGATCCGGAGATCGCCCAGTACCTCGCCCTGCTGGATAAGAAGATCGAAATCATCGCGCAGATGGAGGAGAAAAAGCGCCTGGGCGATGAGACCAAGCCCAACCTGCGTATCAACCTCAGCCAGCACGGCCTCTCCTTCCGCCAGAAAAAGCCACTGGCCGACGGTGCACGTTTACAGATCAAGCTAATCTTCTTCCCCTCACTGCTGAGCATCGAATGTGTTGGGCGGGTGGTTTACTGCAACGCCCAGGAAGACGGCAGCTACAAGGTAGGAGTGGAGTTTGACAACATCGACGAACGCCAGCAGGAAGCGCTGATCCGCTACATGCTGGAGAAGCAGTCGGCACTGCTGCGCAAGGAGCGCGGGCGGGAATGAAACAACACTCGCAATAAAAAAAGCCGGGCAGAGCCCGGCTTTTTTTATTCTTCATCTCGCGAGCCGCGTAGCTGCTCGTTCTGGCGTTGCAGCATGTGGTGGATCAGCGCCTCCTGCTCCTCCTCACCGATGTAGCGGAAATCGATACGGATGTTGAAGTCCCCCCCCTCGTTTTGCGGGCAGTCCACCACCTCGCCAACGAGCACAATGAAGGTGTAGCTGGGAAACAGGGTCAGCTGCATCTCCAGCAGGGTGCCCTTCTCCAGCGGCTGGTCCTGATCGAAGGCCAGTCCACAGGCGCTGAGATTGACCCCGCGGCTGCCCCCCTGTTTTTTCAGCCGGGCATCGATCATCAGGCGGCCGAGGATGTTGATCTTCTCGTTAAGCAGTTCGACGACGGCGGCCGACTGCGGGGCACTGGCGCGCAGTTCCTCCAGCGCCTGTCCCACCTGAACCTCCAGGCCGTGAAACAGCTGAACCATGTCGCTGCTGCGACGCTGGCCGGTTCTCAGCGCGTGCTCAAGGTGGCGTGCCTGCTCGGCATCGAGCGGCTTGTAGTTGAGCCCGACGGTATCGTCGATGCGGAAATAACGTCTGCGCTCACTCATGCCCAACCCCCTTTAGTTGACCTCAATGGTGGCCGACTCACCGCCATCCTGTGAGCGGATGACAATCTCCACGCGGCGGTTTCGTGCGCGATTTTCCGGTGTATCGTTCGGCATCAGCGGACGTGTCTCGGCCAGCCCCTTCACCTCGAAGCGTTCCGGGTCCAGTAGCTGGCCATCGAGCAAATGGTGAAGCACGGAGACCGCGCGGGCCGAGGAGAGCTCCCAGTTGGAGCGGAAGCGATAAGTCGCGATGGGGATGTTGTCGGTATGACCAGCCACCTCAATGGTTCCGGGCATACCCGCCAACTGGCCGCGGATCTGGTCGATCACCGGCAGGAAGGCCTCGTTCAAATCCGCCTCACCCGAGGGGAAAGAGCCCTTCTCCCGGATGCGAATAATGATTACCGACTCCTCAGTCTCGACATCGATCATCCCCTCCTCGATCGCCTCGGAGAGGGCCTCGGAGAGCTCCTCCGCCTTGGCCTCCACCGCCATCTGTTGCAGCTCGCGCGAGGTATCGAGGTTGGGTTTCTCCTCGCTGGTGACCTGGCGCACATCATCAACCGGGGTCGGTTCAGGCTTACCGGGGGAGAACTCCTGGGCGACGATACTGGTGCCCATGGGCACCGCGGTGGCCTCCACCTGGCGCTGCACACCGAAGGCCATGCGCATCGAACCGGCCATCTGCTTGAACTTATGCGCCTCGATCTCGGAGAAGGAGAGCAGCAGCACGAAGAAGCACATCAGCAACGACATCAGGTCGGCAAAGGTCATCACCCAAGCGGGCGCACCCGGGGGGGGACACTTGGGGCAGGGCTGCACCTCTTCGCTCATGTCACCCTACTCTTCTTCGTCCTTGCGCTTGGAGCCGGGCAGATAGGCGCCCAGCATCTCCTGGATGACCCGCGGATTATGTCCCGCCTGGATACCGGAGAGGCCATCGATGATCAGCGACTTGGAGAGACGCTCCGCCTCACTGGTCACCCCTAGCTTGTCGGCGATGGGCAGGGCGAAAAGGTTGGCGATCATCGCACCGTAGAGGGTGGTCAGCAGGGCCACGGCCATGGCCGGGCCGATGGAGGCGGGGTCGGACATGTTGGCCAGCATCTGCACCAGGCCGATGAGAGTACCGATCATACCCATGGCCGGGGCGTAATCACCCATGCCCTTGAAGACATCCTGTCCCTTGTTGTGGCGCTCCACCGCCTGATTCATCTCCTTGCTCAGCACACTGCGCACCACATCTGGGCCGTGACCATCGACCATCATCTGGACACCTTTCTGCATGAAGGCGTTATTCACCTCCTTGCCCTCCAGCGCCAGCAGCCCCTCCTTGCGCGACAGCTCGGCCAGTTCCAGCAGTTCCTCGATCAACAGTTCGGGTTTTTCCGCCTTATTGAGAAAGGCCTTCATCGCCACCTTAATAGAGCCGAAGAACTGTCCCATGCTGAACTTCATCATCACCACGCCAAAGGTGCCGCCGAAGACAATCAGTAGCGAGGGCGCGTTGACGAACATCCCGGCACTGGGGCCGAGCAAAATGGCGGCCAGCATGATGCCGATGCCGGCCACCATGCCGATTAGTGTTGCCAGATCCACTGGTGCACTCCTGTAAAGACTTACCGCTGATCGCGCGGGAGGGAAGCGGGGTGGCACACGGGCACACCCCGGCAGAAAAATTCGCGCGGGATTATATCACGCTGGGTGTGCGGAACACCCGGCGCTCAGGCTCAGTTGCGGTAGCCGGGGTCCATCCAGCAGCGCGGCAGGGCCTCGCCGGAAGGGAAAGCTAGGGCGGATTTATCGAACCAGGCCGGGTCCGCCATCTCCTCACCGGCATGGAAACGCCCAACTACACGGGCCTGGCCGGGGGCGACGAGGGCCTGCACATCCAGCACCTCGACCAGGTCACCGCTTTGCGTATCTTTCAGGAACATACAGCCTCCTCAGGTTCGCTATCAATTGGCGCGCAGCGCGCCCTACATCATGGACATTTCGATATCGTCGATCACCGCATCGATGCCGGCCTGGGCACAGCGCTCATCCACCTCACCGGAGGGAGCACCACTGACACCCACCCCGCCGATCAGCGTACCGCCGGCGGTAATCGGCAGACCACCGGCGCTGAGCACCAACCCCTGCACCTTGGGCACTGCAAAGGGGGCGGTAAAGCGCGTTTCCAGCGCCGAGGTGGCGGAGTTAAAGGAGAGCGCCGTGTAAGCCTTCTGCTGGGAGATGGTCAGGGTCAGGTCCATGGCCAGCACATCGCGCAGGATCACCTGCGGGTGGCCACCGCGATCGACCACGGTCACCGCCACCTGCACACCCTCGGCGCGACAGGCCTCAACGGCGGCCTGGGCCAGGGCGGAGGCCGCCTCCAGCGACAGGCGCTGAATCGGCAACACCATGGGGGCATCATCCTCGGCAGCCACC
>JBFFRO010000011.1:0-16638 GCA_041572995.1 Thiohalomonadaceae bacterium | reverse complement strand
TCGATGGTAAAGCTGCTCGGCTCGGGCGCAGGGCCACTAAGCGAGAGCTTTACCTGGACCTTCTCTCCGGGCAGGGTGCTGTACTCGATATTGTCCAGCGTCAACTCTGCTCTCGACTGCATAGGCAGCATGCCCAACAGGAGCAGGCCTGCCAAGAGAAGGTATCGCGGTGATGTCATTCTGCTGATGCTCATTTTAATTGGGAAGTTCATCATTCCGACTCCCTGGGAATCATTCACTGATACTTAGGGTGGCCTTACGCTTCATCCAGCCACCGATGCCATCCGGTACGATCTCTTCGATATCGATCCGGCCTTCACTGATTGTCATAATCTGGCCATGGTTCTGACCCAGGTAGTTACCCACCCGAACCCGGTGCACAATACCGTCGGGAGCGGTCACAATCGCCCAACCGGCCCCTTCCTGCTCCATGCTACCGACATAACGCAGGGTATCCAGAGGGAACTGTTCCAACGCCTCCTTGTGGCGATCTACCGGCCGTAAGCCAGTGTCGCTCGCAGGGGTGATCATCTCTTCGCTGACCGTTCTGGCGAAGGGATCGCGCATCTCTGAGACGGAGTAGGCGTAGGTCTCGTAGGTCTTGAACTCCGGCAGTGCCTCGGGCGGTCCGGCAGGGCGGGCACGAACCTCATCGACAAAGCGCTGCAGATCGCTGAAGTCACCACCGCTGCAACCGCCAAGTCCCAGCATCACGCACAGCAACAGCGGCCACTGCCGCCGTCGCTCATTATTGTTTTTCGTTAGCTGTCTCATACGTCATTCCGCCTTAGCGCCGGGCACCGGGCTTTCTCTTGGCGGCAGCCAGCTCCGCTTGCTCCTCATCATCGAGGTAGCGGTAGG
Organism: Thiohalomonadaceae bacterium; assembly: GCA_041572995.1. GTDB lineage: Bacteria > Pseudomonadota > Gammaproteobacteria > Thiohalomonadales > Thiohalomonadaceae > JBFFSW01. The sequence continues at coordinate 15,777 of JBFFRO010000011.1, read as the reverse complement.
TCTTGGCCTCGGCCTCCATGACAAGTTCACTCTGTCTCGGCAAAGCTTTCACCGTAATATTGTGCATGGTAACGATGCGCGGCAGCGCCGCCACGGCACTGATGAACTCACCGAACTGGTGGTAATCGCCACTGACTTTCAGCTTGATCGGCAGCTCGGCATAGAACTCTTTGGGGCGCTCACCCTCCGGCTTGAACAGCTCGAACTCCAGACCACTGGCCAGCCCCGCCTGGGTGATATCAACCAGCAAGGCGGCGACCTCGGTCTTACTCGGCAGCTGACGCAACATGGTACCGAAGGACTCCTTCATCTCCTCCATCTGCGCCTTGTACTGCTCGAGGTTGACCGCCTTTTTCTGCTCAGTGATGAACTGCTCCTTGAGCTTGGCCTCCTCGGCACGAATGACTTCCAGCTGCTCTAGCTGCACACTGGTATCGAGCATGTAGCCCATCACCAGCACCACCGCGCAGACAAATCCAATAACAAAAACCTTGGCGGCAACCGGCCAGCTGCCAATATTGTTCGGGTCGAGCGATTGCAGCTCGTTGAAGAAGTTACGATCCACCGGAGCCCTCCTCGACCGCAGTCTGGCGCACCCTCAAGGTGAAGGTACGGCTACGCTCAACGCCACTAGTTTTGGCCTCGATCACATCCAGTGAAGGTTCGGCAAAATACTCCGATTCATCCAGCTTGCGCATGAAGGAGGAGACACGGGCATTGGACTGGGCACCACCGATAATGGTCAGCAGACGCCCCTGCTGTTCGACCTCGGTCAGGTGTAGCCCCTCGGGCACCGCCGTGACCAGCTCCTCGAACAGGTGGACCACCTCAGGGCGGTTGCCCTGAAGCTCCTTGATAACGTCCATGCGGGCGATTAGCTGCTCCTTCTTCTTCTCCAGCTCATCGATCTCGCGGTTGCGTGCCTTAACCTTGAGAATTTCGCTATTCAGGAACTGGTTACGTTGCTGCTGATACTCAGCCATACCAATGATATGCATGTGCGCATAGCCGACGATGGCGAGCATCAGTACGACAGCACCGCCCATCATGGTGAAGAACTCTTTCTTGCGCTGGTTGCGCAGCTCTTCGCGCCAGGGGAGTAGATTGATGTGTGCCATCAGTCGAAACTCCTCAATGCCAGACCGCAGGCGATCATCAGGGCCGGTGCGTCGTTACTCAACACCTGGGCCTTGATCTTGGGTGCGATACTCATGGTCGTGAAGGGGTTGGCGACGATGGTCGGCACCCCCAGTTTGCTTTCGATCAATTCATCGACACCGGGGATCGACGAGCTACCGCCGGCGAGGATGATGTAATCCACGCTGCTGTGCTGCCCGGCGACGAAGAAGAACTGCAGCGAGCGACTGACCTGCTGCGCCATCGCCTCCTTGAACGGCTCCAACACCTCGGGCACGTAGTTGTCGGGCAGGCCGCCCTGACGCTTGGCCATGCCGGCCTCCTCGTAGGAGAGCCCATAGCGTCGCTGGATCTCCTCGGTCAGCTGCTTGCCACCGAACACCTGCTCGCGGGTGTAAATAGTCTTCAAATCGTGGAGGACGTTAAGGGTGGTCATGGTGGCGCCGATGTCGACCACGGCGATGGTCTTATCGATGCCGTGGTCGGGGATCTGCTCAGCGATGAGCTGGAAGGCATTCTCCATGGCGAAGGCCTCCACATCGATGATCTTCGGGGTCAGCCCCGAGATCTCGATGGCATCCACCCGAACATCGACGTTCTCGGAGCGCGAGGCGGCCAGCAGCACATCGACGCGGTCCGGGTCCTCCTCTGAGGGACCAATCACCTCGAAATCGAGATTCACCTCATCCAGCGGGTAGGGAATGTACTGGTCGGCCTCCAGCTCGATCTGCCCCTCCATCTCCTCATCGGAGAGCGAGGCGGGCATCGAGATCACCTTGGTGATCACCGCCGATCCGGCCACTGCCGCTGCCGACAGCTTGAGCTTGGTGCCCGAGCGTTTGACCGCACGCTTGATCGCCTCACCGACCCCCTCAACATCCGAAATATTCTTTTCAATCACGGAGTTAGGTGGCAGAGGTTCGACTGCATAGCTTTCCACGCGGTAGCGCTCGCCGCTCTTACTGAGCTCGAGGAGCTTCACCGCCGTGGTGCTTATGTCCAAGCCCAGTACACTGGGCTTTTTCCTAGCGAACAACCGGGATAGCTGAGCCATTTTTCCTTTATATACCCGCAGTTACATCCGATACATGCGTGATTACATTAAATACCACTGTCAACTATAGGTCAACAAATAATTTCAGTGGCCTATAAGCCCGCTCTGGATAGTGACGAAAGGGCTACCCTTTACACTGTATCGTCCTATGTTCAGTTCAGGCCATGACCCAGTTCACATGAGACGAAGGAGCAAACCCTTTATACTGTACCGTCCTATGTTCAGGCCATGACCCAGTTCACATGAAACGTTATCTGCGCTACCTGCGCATCGCCCTATTAGTTGGTCTTGTCGGTGTCCTTCTCGGCGTCAGCGCCATCGTTGGCTCTTACTATTACCTGAAACCCGACCTACCCGATATCGAAACCCTGCGTGATATCCGTTTCCAGGTGCCGATGCGTGTCTATAGCCGGGATGGCAAACTCATCGCCGAGTATGGCCAAAAGCGTCGCATCCCGCTCACCTATGAGCAGCTGCCCGAGTCTATGGTTCAGGCCATCCTCGCCGCCGAGGATGACCGCTTCTTCGAGCACCCGGGCGTGGACTACCACGGCCTGCTACGCGCCTCGCTGCAGCTGCTGCTGACCGGGGAAAAGGGCCAGGGCGGCAGCACCATCACCATGCAGGTGGCGCGCAACTTCCTGCTCACCCGCGAGAAGACCTACACGCGCAAGCTCAAGGAGATATTCCTCTCTCTGGAGATGGAGCGCATCCTCAGCAAGGAGGATATCCTCGCGCTCTACCTGAACAAGATCTTCCTCGGCCATCGCGCCTACGGTGTCGGTGCGGCCGCCGAAGTCTACTATGGCAAACCCCTGGGGCAACTCAACCTCTCGCAACTGGCGATGATCGCCGGACTGCCCAAGGCCCCCTCCAGTTACAACCCCATCGCCAATCCGGAACGCGCACTGCTACGCCGTAACTATGTGCTGCGACGCATGATGGAGCTGGGGCACATCGACACCGGCACCTTCCAAGCCGCCACCGCGGCACCGGTTACTGCCAGCCTCCACCGAGTGGACGGCGAGGCCGAGGCCCCCTACGTGGCCGAGATGATCCGCAATGAGATGGTTCTGCGCTATGGCGAAGAAGAAGCGTACACCACTGGCTACCGCGTTATCGCCAGCATCGACAGCCGCGAGCAGGCCGCCGCTGACGCTGCCCTGCGCAAGGCCTTGCTCGACTATACCCACCGCCATGGCTACCGCGGCGCCGAATCCCACGTAGAGCTGCCCGAAGAGAGTGACGAAAGCCACTGGAGTGAAGCGCTCGCGCAGAGCTACGCCATCGGCGGACTGGAGCCGGCCCTAGTGGTGGCGCTAGGCGAGGACAACGCCCTTTGCTACCTGCGCGACGGCGAGATGGTCTGGCTGCAGCTGACCGATCTGGGCTGGGCCAAACCGCGTATCGATGAAAACCGCATGGGGGCGGCGCCCAAGCGTATGGATGAGCTGCTGACAGTGGGTGACCGTATCCGCCTTCGTCGTGACGAGCAGGGGCAGTGGCAGCTCTCACAGGTGCCCGAGGTGGCCGGCGCCCTGGTCAGCCTCGACCCGCGTGATGGCCGCCTGCTGGCACTCAGCGGCGGCTTCGACTTCCTCCACAGCAAGTTCAACCGGGTGATCCAGGCACAACGCCAGCCCGGCTCCAACTTCAAACCCTTCATCTACTCCGCGGCCCTGGATAAGGGCTATACCACCGCCAGTATCATCAATGACGCACCGGTGGTCTTCGACGACTCCAAGCTGGAGGACGAGTGGCGCCCGGAGAACTACAGCGGACGCATCTATGGCCCCACCCGTCTGCGCGAGGCACTGGTCAAATCGCGCAACCTAGTCTCCATTCGCGTGCTCCAGGCCATCGGCCTGCGCCATGCCATCGACTACCTCGATCGTTTCGGCTTCGACCGCGAGCGCCTGCCGCGTGACCTCTCCCTGGCACTGGGCAGCGCCACCGTCACCCCATGGGAACTGGTCAGCGGCTATGCCAGCTTTGCCAACGGCGGTCACCATATCGAACCCTGGTTCATCGAGCGCATCGAGAACGCCGAGGGCGAGGTCGTATGGCACAGCGATCCACTGGTGGTCTGCGATGAGCTCTGCCAGGAAGAACAGATGGCCCTGGCACTAGCCCATGAGCAGGAGAAAGAGCAAGCCGTGCTGGAGGGTGAGGACCCGAACAGTGCCGCCGTCGCGGCCCCCGAGGCTGGGGCTGAAATCATGGACGCGGGCGCGGGCGCAGCCGAAGCGGAGGCCGAAGTCCTGCCGGCCCTCATCCGCCAGGCACCGCGAATTCTCGAACCCCGCAATGTCTATCTCACCACCAGCATGATGCGCGATGTGGTCCAGCGCGGCACCGGCCAGCGCGCCAAGCGTGAACTTCGGCGCAACGACCTGGCGGGCAAGACCGGCACCACCAACGAACAGCGCGATGCCTGGTTCTCCGGCTTCAATCACGCGGTGGTGACCACTGCATGGGTAGGCTTCAACACCCCGCGGCCGCTGGGCAACCGCGAAACCGGTGCACGCGCAGCCCTGCCGATGTGGATCGATTACATGCGTGTGGCCCTTGATGGTGTGCCCGAACTGCCTAGCGAGCCGCCCGAGGGCTTGGTCTCGGTACGCATCGACCCGAACACCGGCCGTTTTGCCGGGGCCGACAACCCGGATGCCATCTTCGAACTGTTCCGCGCTGAAAACGTGCCTCAGCAGCAGGAGCAGGAGGGCAACGAGAGCGGCCAGGGCGACAACATCACCGAACAGCTCTTTTAAGTCATGGCCCGTCGCAAGCGACACTCGCGCCAGGAGGCGGCGCTGCGCCTGCAACTGAGCCGGGAGGCTGCAAGACTGATGGCCGAGGATGGTGTCGCGGGGGTGGATGAGGCGCTACAGCGTGCCGCACGCCGCCTCGGCGCCGACAGCCGCGACCTGCCTGAACCCCATGAGGTGGAGGAGGCCCTGGCCCTGCACCATGAGCTGTTTAAGAGCGACACCCAGCCACAGGAACTGCATGAGCTGCGCCAGCAGGCCCGCCGGGCGATACGTATGCTGGCGTCCTTCGAGCCACGCCTCGTCGGTCGCGTGCTGGAGGGTAGCGCCGATCGCCACACCCCCATCCAGCTACAGCTCTTCGCCGACCGCCCTGAAGCGGTCGGTATCCAGCTGCATGAACATCATATTCCCTACCATCTGGATGAACGACGCATAAAGGCAGGACGCGAGGAGCGGCGCCTGCCGCTCTACCGCTTCCACGCCGGAGAGGTGCGTTTCGAACTGCTGGTCTGCCCGCAACAGGGACCGCGGCTGGCGCCGCCAGATCCCAGTAGCGGCCGGCCCATGGCCTGGGCCGACCTCGAGCGCCTGGAGAGACTGCTTGAGGAGGAGGGCCCGGCAGCCTAGGAACGCGCCGGGTAGTGGGCAGGCCAGTCGCCGGCGGCAACCCCGCCGTCGATGGCCGCCGCGGCTACCGCCGGGGGCACGCGATCGCGCAGGCGCGGATCGAAGGGCTTGGGAATGATGTACTCCGGGCCGAAGGCCAGCTCGATCCCCTTGTAGGCCTCGCGTACCGAGTCCGGCACCGCCTCATGGGCCAGGTCGCGTAGGGCGTACACCGCGGCGACCTGCATCTCACGGGTGATGGCCCGTGCCTGCACATCCAGCGCCCCGCGGAAGATGAAGGGGAAGCCGAGCACGTTGTTCACCTGGTTGGGGTAGTCAGAGCGGCCGGTGGCCATAATCAGGTCATCGCGCACCTCGCGGGCCACCTCCGGACGGACCTCGGGCACCGGGTTGGAGAGGGCGAAGACCACCGGCTTCTCGGCCATGGAAGCGAGCATCTCGGCACTGACCAGGTCGGGGCCGGAGACACCGATAAAGACATCGGCCCCGGCCATGGCATCACTCAGGGTTCGCTTGTCGGTGTCGTTGGCAAACTCCTGTTTGTACTGGTTCAGGTCATCACGCCCGGCGTGGATCACCCCCTTGCGGTCGACCATGTACATATTCTCGTGGCGTGCCCCCAGGGCCACCAGCAGGCGCATGGAGGCAATACCCGCGGCGCCGGCACCGAGGCAGACGATGGAGGCCGTCTCGATGGACTTGCCCTGTAGCTCCAGGGCATTGAGCAGGCCCGCGGCAATAATGATGGCGGTGCCGTGCTGGTCGTCGTGGAAGACCGGGATATCCAGGCGCTGCTGCAGCTGCTCCTCGATGGCGAAGCAGTGCGGTGCAGCGATGTCCTCCAGATTGATACCACCGAAGGTAGGGGCGATATGGGCCACCGTATCGATAAAGGCCTCGGGGCTGGGGGCGTCCACCTCGATATCGAAGACATCGATGTCGGCGAAACGCTTGAACAGCACCCCCTTACCCTCCATTACCGGTTTGCTCGCCAGCGGGCCGACGTTACCCAGGCCCAGCACCGCGGTACCGTCAGAGATCACCGCCACCAGGTTACCCTTGGCGGTATAGCGGTAGGCATCACGCGGCTCGTCGGCGATGGCACGCACCGGCGCGGCGACGCCGGGAGTATAGGCCAGGCTCAACTCCTCGGCGCTCTCACAGGGCTTGGTCGTCTCGATGGCGACCTTACCGGGGCGCGGCTGGGCGTGGTAATCGAGGGCCTTCTGATCTTCTGGGCTGGTGGTCGAGCTCACGTTCTCTCTCCGGGTTTACGCTGCACAACGCAAAAGGGGCGCCCTTGCGGTGCGCCCCTCGCCTATGCCGCCAAGGGCATAAGAGCTTACTTGCGGCCGTACTTCTGGCGGAACTTGTCCACGCGACCGGCGGTGTCGACGATCTTCTGCTTGCCGGTGTAGAACGGGTGGCAGGCGGAGCAGACGTCCAGCTGCAGGTCCTTACCCGCGGTGGAACGGGTGGTGAACGAGTTGCCGCAGGAGCAGCTCACATTGATTTCGTTGTACTCAGGGTGGATATCCGGCTTCATCACTGCAACCTCTTCAAAGGTCCTACACACCCGCTCGGTCACTCCCGTGGGGAAAGACCTGAGCGGAAAACGGCGCATGATACGGAAAGCCGCGCGGGCTGGCAAGCCCTTCCGACGGATTCACTTCGGCGGACGTAACGGTACGACCGCTGCCCGTGCCGCCTGGGAAGTCAGCGGCGCCCGGCGGTTGAGCCTCGCCTGCAGCCCCTGCTCGCCGGTCACCGCCTCCCACATCATCCCCGAAAGGGAGATGCAGGCGGCCATGGGGTTAGCGGCGTGCTCACGCACCTGCTCTATACGCCACTGCAGGCACCGCAAGCGCTCGCGCCGGCGCGCCGGCGCCCGGGCGATGGCCTCTTCAATCACTTCGCGACGGTAGGCCTCAAAGGCCTCCGGGTCGCTCGCCGCCAGCATGCGCATCTGATCGAAATCGATTCGTCCACGTACGGCCATCACCCACCTCCGTTGCTGCCACTTAGCAACAAGTCTAGTGCAGCGCAGGCGATGCAGGGCGGGGCGCGCTCAACTATGATGAACGTGTACGCCGCGACGGGCCAAATCATGACCGATAAGAACAAGCCACAACTCCACTACGACTTCGAGGGACTCGACGTGCCCTCCATCAAGCACGCCCTCGCCAACCGCATGATCTATACGGTGGGTAAGGACAGCTTCACTGCCACCGAGCGCGACTGGTTCCACGCGGTGGCCTATTCGGTACGCGATCGCCTCACCGAGCGCTGGATGGAGACCCAGCGTAGCTACTACAAGGCCGACGCCAAGCGCGTCTATTACCTGTCGCTGGAGTTCCTCATTGGCCGCAGCCTCTGCAACAGCCTGCTCAACCTCAACTTCAACGAGGAGATGCGCGAGGCCCTGCTGGAGTTCGGCATGGAGTTGGAGAACCTGACCGACCTGGAGGTCGACGCGGCGCTGGGCAACGGCGGCCTGGGGCGTCTGGCCGCCTGCTTCCTCGACTCCATGGCCACCCTGCGTCTGCCCGGCTACGGCTACGGCATCCGCTACGAATTCGGCATGTTCCGCCAAGAGATCCGCGACGGCGCCCAACTGGAGCACCCGGACAACTGGCTACGCTACGGCAATCCCTGGGAGTTTCCCCGCCCGGAGGTCCTCTTCCCGGTGCAGTTCGGCGGCCACGTGGTGGAGTTCCGCGACGAGCATGAGCGCCTCTGCCACCACTGGGTGGAGACCGACGAGGTGATGGCCATGGCCTACGATACCCCGGTGCCGGGCTACAACGTCGACACGGTCAACAATATGCGCCTGTGGAGTGCCAAGGCCAGCCGCGACTTCGACCTGGCCTACTTCAACCAGGGCAACTACATCAAGGCGGTGGAGGACAAGACCCACTCGGAGAACCTCTCCAAGGTGCTCTACCCCAACGATGCCACTGCCATCGGTCGCGAACTGCGCCTGAAACAGGAGTACTTCTTTGTCTCCGCCTCCATTCAGGACATTATCGCCCGCCACCTGAAAAGTCATGACGGGCTGCTCGACCTGCCCGACAAGGTCGCCATCCAGCTCAACGATACCCATCCGGCCATCGCCGTCGCCGAGCTGATGCACCGCCTGATCGACCACCACCACCTTGGCTGGGAGCAGGCCTGGTCCGTCACCGAGCGCACCTTCGCCTACACCAACCACACCCTGCTGCCCGAGGCCCTGGAGAGCTGGCCGGTGGCACTGATGCAGCAGATACTACCGCGTCACCTGCAGCTCATCTACGAGATCAACCGCCGCTTCCTCGATGAGGTCAACCACAGCCGTCCCGGTGACCAGGGCCTGCTCTCCCGTCTCTCGCTTATCGACGAGCACGGTGAGCGACGAGTGCGCATGGCCCACCTGGCCATCGTCGGCAGTCACAAGGTCAACGGCGTCGCCGCTCTGCACACCGAGCTGCTCAAGGAGAGTCTGTTCGCTGACTTCTACGCCCTCTACCCGGAGAAGTTCGTCAACATCACCAACGGCATCACCCCGCGACTGTGGCTCAACCAGGCCAACCCGGGACTGACCCGCCTCATCCGCCATCACATCGGCCACGGCTGGCTCACTGACCTGGAGCGGCTCAGCGCCCTGGAGGCACTAGCCGACGACGCGGACTTTCAGCACGCCTTCCTTGAGGTGAAGCGGGCCAACAAGGCACACCTGGCCAAGCTGGTGCAGCAACATCTGGGCACCCGCATTGACCCGGACTCGCTGTTCGATGTGCAGATTAAGCGTATCCACGAATACAAACGCCAGCTGCTCAACCTACTGCACGTCATCACCCTCTACCGACGCATCTGCGACGGGCGTGCCGACGAGCGTGTCGCCCGCACCGTGCTCATCGGCGGCAAGGCGGCCCCCGGCTACGCCCGCGCCAAGCAGATCATTCGTCTGATCAACGACGTCGCCGATACCGTCAACAACGACCCCAGGGTGAACGGACGGCTGAAGCTGCTGTTCATTCCCAACTACGATGTCTCCACCGCCTGCGACATCATCCCCGCCGCCGATCTCTCCGAGCAGATCTCCACCGCCGGCACCGAGGCCTCGGGTACCGGCAACATGAAGCTGGCACTCAATGGCGCCCTCACCATCGGTACCCTGGATGGGGCCAATGTCGAGATCCGCGAGGCCGTAGGGGCGGAAAACATCTTTATCTTTGGTCACAGCGTCGAGGAGGTCGCCGCGCTCAAGCACGCCGGCTACCGACCGGGGGCCTACTGGGAGGGGGATGAGGAGCTGAGCGCCGTGCTGGAGATGATCGGCGAGGGCTATTTCTGTCCCCGCGAGTGCAACCGTTACCGCGAACTGGTGGAGGATCTGAAGCGCAACGACCACTACCTGCTACTGGCCGACTACCGTCCCTATCTTGAGGCCCAGGAACAGGTCGATCGGCTCTACCGTGACCCGGCCGCCTGGAGCCGCCAGGCCATCCTCAACGTCGCCCACATGGGGCGCTTCTCCTCTGACCGAACCATCGGCGAATATGCACAGACGATCTGGGGAGTGGGGGCACTCTCACCGGAATAAAAAAGGGCGCCACTAAGGCGCCCTTTTTGTTCGACTCGGCCGCAATCAGCGCTTCATCGAATCGAAGAACTCGCTGTTGGTCTTGGAGTCCTTCATCCGGTCATGCAGGAACTCCATCGCAGCCAGCTCGTCCATGGGGTGCAACAGCTTGCGCAGGATCCACATCTTCTGCAGTTCGTCGGGCTTGGTCAGCAACTCCTCGCGGCGGGTACCGGAGCGGTTGATGTTGATGGCCGGGTAGACACGCTTCTCTGAGATACGACGGTCCAGGTGCACCTCGGAGTTACCGGTGCCCTTGAACTCCTCGTAGATCACATCATCCATGCGCGAACCGGTCTCCACCAGTGCGGTGGCAAGGATGGTCAGCGACCCGCCCTCCTCGATGTTACGCGCGGCGCCGAAGAAGCGCTTGGGACGGTGCAGGGCATTGGCGTCGACACCACCGGTGAGCACCTTACCGGATGAGGGGATGACGGTATTGTAGGCACGCGCCAGACGGGTGATGGAGTCGAGCAGGATCACCACATCGCGCTTGTGCTCAACCAGACGCTTGGCCTTCTCGATCACCATCTCGGCCACCTGCACATGGCGACTGGCCGGCTCATCGAAGGTGGAGGAGACCACCTCGCCGCGCACCGAACGGGCCATCTCGGTCACCTCCTCCGGACGCTCGTCAATGAGCAGCACAATGAGGTAACACTCGGGGTGGTTGTGGGCGATGGAGTGAGCGATGTTCTGCAGCATCATGGTCTTACCGGTCTTCGGCGGGGCGACGATAAGGCCGCGCTGCCCCTTGCCTATGGGCGCGGTGAGGTCGATGACGCGGGCGGTGATGTCCTCGGTGGAACCGTTGCCCAGCTCCAGCACCATGCGCTCGTTGGGGTGCAGCGGGGTCAGGTTCTCGAACGGCACCTTGCGCTTGGCGTTCTCCGGCGGCTCGTAGTTGATCTCATCGACCTTGAGCAGGGCGAAGTAGCGCTCACCCTCCTTGGGGGGCCGAATCTTGCCCGAGACGGTATCGCCGGTACGCAGGTTGAAGCGGCGAATCTGGCTGGGGGAGACGTAGATGTCATCCGGGCCGGCCAGGTAGGAGGAGTCCGCCGAGCGCAGGAAACCAAAACCATCCTGCAGAATCTCCAGCACCCCGTCGCCATAGATATCCTCGCCACTCTTGGCGTGAGACTTGAGAATGGCGAAGATCACCGCCTCTTTGCGCGAGCGGGAGATACCGTCCAGGCCCATGGATTCGGCCAGTTCGATCAGTTCATGCGCGGGTTTGCGCTTCAGTTCCGTGAGATTCATGGTGGGTGCCGTCAGGTATTTATGATTTTGGTGTGCGAGGTTACAGCGGGTGCTGTGAATATGGATGATGCGAGGGGGTGGCGGCCAGACGGGTATGTCGGCAAGCCGGACTTCTAATTATTTGGATGCTGAGAAATATATCACCGGAAGGGTCGGGCGTCCAGCCTGTGGCCAAACGCCCGTAACGCCTTACAGGTTGCTGTCGATAAAGGCGGTCAGCTGGGACTTGGAGACCGCGCCCACCTTGGTGGCCTCGACGTTGCCGCCCTTGAACAGCATCAGGGTGGGAATACCGCGAATGCCGTACTTGGGCGGGGTGCCGGGGTTCTCGTCAATGTTCAGCTTGACGATTTTCACCTTGCCCGCGTACTCCACGGCGATCTCATCGAGGATCGGGGCGATCATCTTGCAGGGGCCGCACCAGTCGGCCCAGTAGTCGACCAGCACGGGGCCCTCGGCTTTCAGCACCTCATCCTCAAAATTGGTGTCGGTGGCGTAGACGATATTGTCGCTCAATGTCCTGTCTCCATTGACCCGATACGACATCGGTCGCCGCATCCGGGGTAGGTGGTATGGTTATTCATTTATATGGTGTACAAACCCAGAACTCAAAGTCTACTTGCTCCAGTCCCGGCTTTCCAGCCATTCTCCATCGCCCGCCTGAACGGCTGCTGAATCTGCTATTCTCCGTCGACATGAGCGAGGCACACCTGAGCGAGAGCCGATTCAGCGACTTCGAGCTGCCCCCCGAACTGCTACGCGGCATCACGGAGGCGGGCTTCAGTCACTGCACGCCCATTCAGGAGCGTACCCTGCCCATCGCCCTGGCCGGGCGCGATGTCGCCGGCCAGGCCCAGACCGGCACCGGCAAGACCGCCGCCTTCCTGGTGGCGCTGTTCAACCAGCTATTGCACCAGCCCCCCGCCGAGGGGCGGCGCCCCACCCAGGTGCGCGCCCTGGTGCTGGCCCCCACCCGCGAGCTGGCCATCCAGATCCACAAGGATGCCGAGCAGCTGGGGCGCCACACTGGCCTCAGGCTGGGACTGGCCTACGGTGGCACCGACTACGAAAAGCAGCGGCAGATCCTGGAACAGGGTGTGGATGTGCTGATCGGCACCCCTGGGCGCACCATCGACTTCTTCAAGCAGCATGTCTTCGACCTGCGCCGCTGCCAGGTAGCGGTGCTGGATGAGGCCGACCGCATGTTCGACCTGGGTTTCATCAAGGACGTGCGCTATCTCTTCCGGCGCATGCCCCCGCCGACGGAGCGCCTCAGCCTGCTCTTCTCCGCCACCCTCTCCTACCGGGTCAGCGAGCTGGCCTACGAGCACATGAACAACCCCGAAACCGTGGAGGTCGTCCCCGAGCAGGTCACCGCCGAGGCGGTGACCGAGTCGGTCTACTACCCGGCCCAGGAGGAGAAGATCCCGCTGCTGCTTGGCCTGCTGGCCCATGAGGGACCGGGGCGCAGTATCGTCTTCGTCAACACCAAGCGGGTCGCTGACCGGGTGTGGGGCTACCTGGAGGGCAATGGTCACCCAGCGGCGGTGCTCTCTGGCGATGTCCCGCAAAAGAAACGCCAGAGCCTGCTGCAGCGCTTCGAGGCCGGAGAGCTGCCGGTGCTGGTGGCCACCGATGTGGCCGCTCGCGGCCTGCATATTCCCGATGTGAGTCACGTCTTCAACTACGACCTGCCGCAGGATGCCGAGGACTACGTCCACCGCATCGGCCGCACCGCCCGTGCCGGGGCCAGCGGCAGCGCCATCAGCTTCGCCTGCGAGGAGTACGCCTTCTCGCTCGCGGAGATCGAGGAGTACATCGGTCACAAGATCCCCATGGCCAGCATCGACAGCGAACTGTTGATCGAGCCCCAGCCGCCGAAAAGGCCCGAGCATAGCCGCCCGCGTAGCGGTGGTGGCGGCAACGGCCGCTCCCGGCGCCCCTCCAAAGCCAAGCGATAAGCATGTCCAAATCCGATAAGAACAAGTGCAGCCTCTGCACCAACTCCAAGTGCTGCACCTACATCACCCAGCAGATCGATACCCCGCGCTCCATGGATGAGTTCGACGTCCTGCTCTGGCAGCTGGCCCACCGCGACGTGCAGGCCTACAAGGACGAGGATGGCTGGTTCCTGCTGATCAACACCCCCTGCCTGCACCTGCTACCGGGGCGCGGCTGCGGCATCTACGACAGCCGGCCGCAGATCTGCCGCACGCACAGCAACGATTACTGCGAATACGACACCCCCGCCGAGGAGGGCTTTGAGCTCTTCTTCGACGGCTACGACAGCCTGCTGACCTACTGCCGCAAGCGCTACAAGCGCTGGGACAAACGTTTTAAGAAGAAAAAGAAGTAGTTACAGCCCAGACATCAGATCGGCAAAGCTCTCCAACGCACGGAACTCCTCTACGTCACGGCGAGGTGACTGGGTGTCGGGATGATAGACCGCCAGCAGTTCGGTGATGCCGTAACCGCGCGCCGAGCGCAGCACCGGCAGCGAATCATCCACCAGCAGGGTACGCGCTGGGTCGAAGGGTTCGCGTTCACGCAGCCAGCCCCAGAAGCTGGGATCCTCCTTGGGCTTGCCGTACTCGTGGGCACAGATCAGGGCATCTAAGTGACCACCCAGGGGCGTGTGCCGCAGCTTCAGCTCCAGGCTCTTGAAGTGGGCGTTGGTGACCAGCACTGCACGCCGCCCCGAGGCGCGTACCGCATCGAGAAACTCGATAACATGCGGGTGGAGGGCGATGAGGTGGGCCAGCTCCTCCTTGAGCAGGGCGATATCCAGGCCCAGCTCGTGGGTCCAGTAGTCGATGCAGTACCAGTCGATGGTACCGACCACCGCGTGGAAGCGCGGATAGAGCACCTCCTTGGCCTTCTCCAGGCTCAGGTGGTGGCGCTCGGCATAGCGCTGCGGCACATGCTCGGTCCAGAAATAGGTGTCGAAATTGAGATCCAGCAGGGTGCCGTCCATATCCAGCAACACCGTGTCGATCCCGCTCCAGTCGAGCATCACATCCCCCTTGGTTGGAGCGGTCATTCTAGCCCGGCATCGCCGCTTCGCGCTATGATGCGTCTTCCGGCCCGTGGGCCGAACGAGTGATATCCCATGGCGCAGACAGACGCGCAAAAACCTCGCATCCTCGCCACCAAGACCCTGGCGAAGACCCGCCTGTTCCACATACAGGAGCTGGCGCTACGCTTCGCCAACGGCGTGGAGACCATCTACGAGCGCCTCATCAGCCCCCATGCCGGGGCGGTGCTCGTGGTGCCCATGCAGGACGATGACACGGTACTGCTGGTGCGTGAGTACGCCGCCGGCATGGACCGCTACGAGCTGGGCCTGCCCAAGGGACGCATCGAGCACAACGAGGCCCCACTGGTGGCCGCCAACCGCGAGTGCATGGAGGAGGTCGGCTATGGCGCCCGCGACCTGCGCTTACTTGATTCAGTCACCCTGGCCCCCGGCTACCTCGGCCACATTACCCACCTGGTGCTGGCCCGCGACCTCTACCCCGAGCAGCGTGATGGAGATGAACCGGAGGCGCTGGAGGTAGTGCCCTGGCGTCTAAGCGAGCTCGATACCCTGCTCGCCCGCAACGATTTCACCGAGGCGCGCAGCATTGCCGCGCTGTTTATGACCCGGGAGTACCTCAGTAATGGCTAAGGCCCTGGACGACGCCCTCAACTGCGACCCCTGCCTGCTACTAACCCCGGCGCTGGAGGTGGCCATCGAGGCTGGGCGGCGCATCCTGGAGGTATACGAGGCTGGCTTCAACGTCGAGGTGAAGGAGGACCAGACCCCGCTGACCGAGGCGGACATGGCCGCCCACGAGATCATCGACGCCGGCCTCACCTACCTCACCCCCGACCTGCCAGTACTCAGCGAAGAGTCCACCGCCCTCCCCTTCGAGGAGCGACGTCACTGGCAGCGCTACTGGTTGGTGGACCCGCTGGACGGTACCCGTGAGTTCATCGAGCGTAGCGGTGAGTTCACCGTCAATATCGCCCTCATCGACGCGGGTGAGCCGGTACTGGGGATCGTCTACGCTCCGGTGCTGGGCATCTACTACTACGCCTGCCGCGGCCAGGGGGCCTTCAAGCGCGAGGCCACCGGCCAGCCGGAGCGAATCCGGGCACGGCGCTGGGACGGCGGTACGCTAACCCTCGCCTGCTCCAGCGCCACCCACCGTGGCGGCCACCTGGAGCAGCTAGCCAAGCGCATCGGTGAGTGTGAGGTGGTCACCCTCGGCAGCGCCCTCAAGAGCTGCCTGGTGGCTGAGGGCGGTGCCGACCTCTACGCC
>JBFFRO010000010.1:0-16937 GCA_041572995.1 Thiohalomonadaceae bacterium | reverse complement strand
CATGGGTGCCGGCATGGCCCTCAACCCCTGTGCACCACTGGGCACAGTGCTGCTGGCCGCCGCCTTCACCGGTAACCTTTGGGACGGCCTCAGCCTGGGACTGGCCTTCGGCCTTGGTGCGGTGCTGCTGCCGACCCTGATCTTTGCCCTGCTGGTGGCGCATTTCGCTGCCCAGGTGCGGGCACATTTGTTAAAGTGGCAGGCCCGCCTCGAGCGCGGGGCGGGAATATTGTTGATCACCCTTGGGCTGCTGACCGCGGCCGGTTGGATTCACGCATGAGTTTTGAAGAGATTATCGCCAAGGGCGGCTTTGTCGTCTGGGTGCTGCTGGGCTACTCGCTGCTGGCCCTGACCATCATCATCGAGCGCTTCGTGCAGTTCCATCTGCTGGGCCGGGCGCCTGAGCTGGATGGATTGGATGTCGAGGGCTTCAAGGCCGCCGAGACTGCCGGGCAGGGACCGGAGTGCACCCTGATCGCAGCGATGCTGGCCGCCTCGCGAGAGGGGGTGATGGACCTTTCGCGGGTGGCCACCCGCGTGGGCTCCGAGCAGCTGCAGCGCATGGAGCGTGGCTTTCGCACCCTGGCCATCCTTGGTAACACTGCGCCGCTGCTGGGGCTGCTGGGCACCATCGTCGGCATGATTAAGGCCTTTATGGTGATCGAGCAGGCCGGTGGGCGGGTCGATGCCCAAGCCCTGGCCGGTGGTATTTGGGAGGCGATGCTGACCACCGGTGTCGGCCTGGCAGTAGCCATCCCCATCCTGCTGCTACTGCACTTGCTGGAAGGGATGGCCGACCGTCGTGCCCAGTCCATGCGTAGCTGCGCCTCGCTGATGCTGGAGCGGCTACCGCATGGTGAATTGACGCCCGCCGATGATTCAGGGCCCAGTCACCACCGCGAAGGTGGCGCCCATGCAGTTTGAGGGCCGCCGCCGTACGACCCCGGTGCCTAACCTGACGCCGCTGATCGACATCGTCTTCCTGCTGCTGGTCTTCTTTATGCTTACCTCGCACTTCGTGCGCGAGGAGGCGCTCAACCTCGACCTGCCGGTGGCCGAAAGCGGCCAGGCGGTGGAGGAGCGTGACCAGCTGGAGATCGTCGTTACCGCCGAGGGGCATCTGCTGTTTCGCGAACACCTGGTAGAGCCCCAGGCACTCAAGGCCACCCTCAACGCGGCCCTGCAGGAGAGCGATAACAAGGTGGTGCGCATACGCGGTGACCGGGCGGTGAGCCTGGGGCGGGCGGTGGAACTGCTGGATATCGCTCGCGGCGCCGGTGCCGAAGGGGTTGATATCGTCACCGAGCAACGCTGAGCCCCGATGCGTCTGGATGTCGTCATCTGGTTGGGGGCCTTTACGCTCTCCCTAGCACTACATGCACTGCTTCTCAGCCGTGACGATGCACTCATCGGCATGGAGGAGCGTGAGCAGAACGCGCGCATGCAAAGTACCCGAGTCAGCTTCCGCGCCCAGGCCGCCCCCCCGCCGGCGGCCGAGGTGCCGGCCAAACCGCCCAAGGAGCCGCCACCCAAACGGGTGGAGGAGAGCCCGCCCAAACCGGTACAAAAGCCGCAGCTCAAACCCGAGCCACCCAAGCCGGAGCCCACGCCGCCGGAGCCGGATAAGAGTGTTATCGAGCAGCAACCTGCCCCGGCGTCGAGCGAGGTCGTGGAGGAGAGCCCGGTGGAGGAGGTGCAGGCTGCCGCTCTGCCGCCACCGAGTGTCAGTGATGCAGAGGCCGAGGCCCTGCGTGCCGCCGCCCGGCGTCACTACCTGGCGCGACTGATGGCCCATATCGAAGCGCACAAGCACTACCCGCGCAACGCCCGTCGCCGGGGCATTGAAGGCAAGGTGAGCGTGCGCTTCCAGCTGCTGGCCGGCGGGCGTGCCGGTGAACCGGCGGTGGAGGGTGGTCACCGCCTGTTGCGTGCCGCCGCACGCGAGGCGGTGGAGGCGGCCCAGCCGCTGCCACCACCACCCAAGGATATTGCCCTGCCTCTGCCGGTGGAGTTTGCCATCCGTTTTCAGCTTCATTAGCCTGCGGCGCGCGGCGTAACCCACACTGGCTGTGGGATATGCCGCACTTCTCCCCGAAGTTTCTCAGCCAAGTTGTTGAATTTCCATGAGGATGACCTTGGCATGTGATGTGCAACCATGCCGGGGATATCAATAATAGAGCTGTAGAGTTAGGAGCATCATGAAAAAGTCGTTGTGGGTAATGGGACTCTCCTTGGCCGCCGCCACCGAGTTGGCGGCTGAAGAGATGCCGGTCATCGAGGTGGAGGCAGAGAAGCCGATCACCGCCGAGGTGATTGAGGTACTGAGTGATGAGGTCGAGGGGCTCTCGGTCGATGGTGGTGACTTTCTGCGCGACCTGAACGGAGTGTCCGGCAGTCGCTTCGGTGGTCACGGTATCGACCCGGTGATCCGCGGCCAGGCCCAGACCCGCATCAATGTGCTGCTTGATGGCGCCTACCTGCACGGCGGTTGTCCCAACCGCATGGACCCGCCCAGCTCCTACGCAACGATGGAGAGTTACGACAGCGTCACCGTGATCAAGGGTAGCCAGACGGTGGTCTACGGTGGCGGTGGCAGTGGCGGCACCGTGCTGTTCGAGCGTAACACCCCCCGATTTGCCGATGGTGAAGCGCCGCGCATCGAGCTCGGTGGCGGCTACAACAGCAACGGTGCCCAGAAAGACGCCTACGTAGATGCCGCTGCAGGCTCCACCCAGCTGTTCGCCCGTGGCGTCCTCGCCACCAAGCGTGGTGAGGATTATGAGGACGGCGATGGCAACGCCATCAACTCGGCCTATCGTGAGAACAGCGGCAGCGCCATCCTCGGCTACACCCCCTCGGACGACCGTCGCCTGGAAGTGAACGTCGAGGCGGTGCGTGGCCGTGATATCAACTACGTCGGCAGCATGGATAGCCCCATCAGCGACAGTGATAACATGCGCATGAAGTACGAGGGCAGTGGCTGGAAGGCGGAGGTGTACCGCACCGAGGTCTACCACCTGATGGACAACTACTCCCTGCGCGATGCCACCCCGCTGATGCAGCAGGGCGAGGTGCCCTCCGACTCGGTCACGACAGGTGGGCGTATCAGCTACAGCTTCGAGCAGGGCCTGCACAGCTGGACCCTCGGTGCCGATGACCAGAGCAACAACCGTGAGGCGATCCGCTACCAGGTGAGTAACGGCCTCAGCACCGCGCTGATCTGGCCGGATGTGGACATCAAGCAGCGCGGACTGTTCGCCGAGATGTCCCGCGAGGACCATGTGAAGGTGGTCAGCGCCGGCCTGCGTTACGACCGCGTCGAGGCCCAGGCACACAAGGCCGACGTGGCCCCAGAGTGGGCGATGATGGGTATGCCCATGACCCCCGATCAGGTCTTTAATGCCGTTTACGGCGTCACTGCCGATGTGCACACCGAGAACAATATCGGTGGTTTTCTGCGCTACGAGGGCAAGATGGCGGACGGTCAGAGCTGGTTCGCCGGCCTCAGTCGTAGCCTGCGTACTGCCGATGCCACTGAGCGCTACATCTCCATGGGCATGATGCGCGTCGGTCGTCCGGACCTGGACCCGGAGGCCCACCAGCAGATCGACCTGGGTGCCAACCTGCAGGGCGATGCCTGGAAGCTGGGGTTTTCGGTTTACTACGACCGCGTCAACAATTACATCCTCAGCTACCTGATCACCACCATGATGGGCACGCAGGAGCGCTTCGATAACATCGGTGCGACCCTCTACGGCTTCGAGGTGGACAGCAGCTACCGCCTCAGCGACAAGCTGGAGGCAGGACTGGCCCTGGCCTACGTCAAGGGACGTGACAATGACAATGACTTGCCCCTGTCGCAGGTGCCGCCGCTGGAGGCGACCTTTAGCCTGAGTTACCGCATGAGCCCGAGCATCGACTTCGGTGCCCGTTTGCGTGCCACCTCCGCCCAGAACGACGTGCGTCTGCTGGCCGATGGCGGTAAGGACCTGCAGAAGACCCCCGGCTATGCTGTCGCCGACCTGTTCGCCAACTGGAGTGCCGGCAAGCGTGGCAAGCTGAGCGTGGGTGTCGATAACCTGTTTGACCTCAGTTATGCTGAGCACCTTGGGCGTGAGGACACCCTGTCTGCCAGCCCGGTGCCGGTCTCCGTCAACGAGCCCGGTCGCAGCCTCTGGCTGAAGGGCGTGGTTAATTTCTAAGGAGAAGTGGTTTTGAAGAAGATGATCAATGCACTGGCGGCCATCGGCCTGCTGGCCTTTGGCTCCGCCCATGCGGGGCATGTGATGGTTTCCGACGCCTGGGTACGTGAGGCGCCGCCGGGTGCCGCTGCCCTGGCCGGTTACATGACGGTGATGAATCACAGTGGTGAGGCGCGAGCTCTGGTCGCGGCCTCCAGCCCCGCCTTCGGTCACGTCATGCTGCACCGCACAGTGATGGAGGAGGGCGTTGCCAAGATGGTTCACCAGATGCGAGTCGAACTGCCCGCCAACGGTACCGTCACCTTCGAGCCCAGCGGCTATCACCTGATGATGATGAAGCCAAAGCAGGCACTCAAGGCCGGTGATGTGATCCCGGTGACCATTGAGTTCGGCAACGGCGAGACGATGGAGGTGGAGTACCAGGTCAAGGGCATGGGTTCGGCCATGGGCGATGGCGGTATGGACCACGGCCAGATGGACCATGGTCACCACTGATTGACCATGATCGTGACGAAAAAAAGCCGGGCAATGCCCGGCTTTTTTTATGGCAGCGACAACAATCAATCGATGGCGTATTTCTTTAAGCGATAGAGCAGGGTGTCGCGGCTGAGCCCGAGAAGGCGTGCGGCGCGTGAGCGGTTACCGAAGGTCTTGGCGAGGGCCTGGCGGATCATCGACTGTTCCAGCTCATCCAGGCGGATGCCCTCATCGGGCAGGGCGAAGGTGCCGCCGTCGACCGGCTCGCGCATCTCCGCGGGCAGGTTCTCCAGGCTGACCTCGCGGCCGTTGAAGAGTACCAGCATGCGCTCGCAGAAATTGCGCAGCTCACGGATGTTGCCGGGCCAGGCGTAGCTGTTGAGCCGCTCACGTGTGGCCTTGTCGAAGTGCGGTTGCTCCAGCGCATGCTTGGCCGCCAGTTCGGCCCCCAGTGCCTGCAGCAGCAGCGGGATGTCACCGCTGCGCTGGCGCAGGGGCGGGATCTCCAGCGGGATGATGTTAAGGCGGTAGAAGAGGTCCTCGCGGAACTGCCCCTCGCGCACCATGGCGTGCAGGTCACGGTGGGTGGCGGCGATGACGCGCACATCGGCACGGTAGCAGCCACTCTCGCCCAGGGCCTGGCACTCGCCAGATTCCAGGAAACGCAGCAGCTTGGCCTGGATGTTCAGTGGCAGTTCGCCCACCTCATCGAGGAACAGGGTTCCCCCCTCTGCAGCACGAATGCGCCCGCACTTGTCCTCCAGCGCACCGGTGAAGGCACCGCGGCGGTGGCCGAAGAGCTCCGACTCAGCCAGGGCCTCAGGCAGGGCAGCGCAGTTGATAGTGATAAAGGGGGCGTCGCGGCGCGGGCTCTCCTCGTGCACGGCTCTGGCCAGCAACTCCTTGCCGGTACCACTCTCACCGAGCAGCAGCAGGTTGACCTCGGTGGCGGCTGCCACCTGGGCGGAGCGGATCAGCGCCAGGAATTCGGGCGCCTGGCCCAGCAGGTGTTTGTCGAAGGCGTTCATGTTGGCGTCAGGCATTGTTCTTGCTCTTGAAGAGGTTGCGGCAGCAGTCCGTGCAGTTGTTCGCTGAAGGCTATCCCGGCCACGGCCAGGGCAATGAGCATCATTCCAGCGATGCGTCGTGGCCAGGGGCGGCGGGTGAGGGCCAGCTGCCCGCTAAGCATACCCACCCCCACTACCGCCGGTAAAGTGCCCAGACCAAAGCCCAGCATGAACAGGGCGCCCCCGCCGGCACCACCAGGGGCGGCCAGGCTCAGTAGCAGCGCCGAGTAGACCAGGCCACAGGGCAGCCAGCCCCAGATGGCCCCGTAGAGCAGCGCCTGCAAGGGGCTGCGTGGCGGCAACAGGCGGCGACCGAAGGGCTCCAGGCGTCGCCACAGCGGTATACCGATGCGTTCAATGTGGGCAAAGCGGGGGAACCAGCCGGCCAGGTAGAGGCCGATGCACACCATCAGTACGGCGGCCAGTAACTGCATGACAAAGTAACCGCCGGATGGGCTGAGGGTAGCGTGGAGCTGACCGCCGAGCAGGCCGAGGAGGGTGCCCGCGGCGGCATAGGCCGCCAGCCGACCGCCATTATAGGCGAGCATATAGAGCGCCAGGCGCACCGGGTTGCGCCGAACCTCTTGCGGTAGCGAGGCGGAGAGCACACCCATGATGCCCCCACACATACCCAGGCAATGAACGCCGCTGAACAGGCCGATGAGCAGGGCGGTGAGGGTGTAACTGAGCAAGGTAAGTTCCAGATAATCGGTTCGCTGCATGCTATCACACAGAAGGGGGTTGATCCGACCGCCGCTTTTTGCTTTAATGCGCCGCCTCGGGGCCGTTAGCTCAGTTGGTAGAGCAGTTGACTCTTAATCAATTGGTCCAAGGTTCGAGCCCTTGACGGCCCACCAAACCCCGAGAAAAAGGCCCGGCAGCAATGTCGGGCCTTTTTTCGTTTCATCCCACCGAATTTGCCCCTCCTCAGGCTACCCATAACCTAGTGTTGCGCTGTATAATCGTCGCCAAACAAGCGAAAGTGGCGGAATTGGTAGACGCGCTGGATTTAGGTTCCAGTGGGGCAACCCGTGAGAGTTCGAGTCTCTCCTTTCGCACCATGATTCGATTTCCCGGCGCCAGTCCGCGTGACGGACGGGCGCCGAATTGGTTTTGACGATATACAGAAAGTTCTGAGGAGTAACCATGCAGGTTTCCGTTGAAGTGACCGAAGGCCTCGGTCGCAAGATGACCATCAGCTTCCCCGAGGAGCGCGTGACCGGCGAGGTGCAGAAGCGCCTGCAGCAGATGGGTCGTACCGCCAGCATCAAGGGCTTCCGCCCGGGCAAGGTGCCGGCCAAGGTACTGGCCCAGCGCTACGGCAAGGATCTCCGCCAGGAGGTGATCGGTGAGCTGCTGCAGTCCACCTTCTTCGAGGCCGTTACCCAGGAGAACGTGCAGCCTGCCGGTGCTCCCACCATCGAGTCCCTGACCAATGAAGAGGGTAAGGACATCGAGTACACCGCCAGCTTCGAGGTGATGCCCGAGGTGGAGCTGAACGACATCTCCGCTATCGCGCTGGAGAAGCCGGTGGGTGCGGTTGAGGATGCCGACCTTGAGAAGATGATGGACAAGCTGCGTAGCCAGAAGAGCAACTGGAACGCGGTTAAGCGTGCCGCCGCCGATGGTGACCGCGTCACCATCGACTTCAAGGGCAGCATCGATGGTGAGGAGTTCCCGGGCGGTGCCGGTGAGGATATGCCGGTGGTGCTCGGCAGCAGCAGCATGATCGAGGGCTTCGAGGCCGGTCTGGTCGGTGCCAAGAGCGGCGATGAGCTGACCCTGGATCTGAGCTTTCCCGAGGAGTACGGCAACAAGGAGCTGGCCGGTAAGCCGGTGCAGTTCGCGATCACCATCAAGAGCGTCGAGGAGCCCGAGCTGCCTGAGCTGAACGACGAGTTCGCCGCCGACTTCGGCATCGAGGAGGGTGGTATCGAGGCCCTGCGTGCCGAGGTGCGTGCCAACATGGAGCGCGAGCTGGACTCCCGTCTGCGCAACGACGTCAAGACCGTGGTGATGGACAAGCTGCTGGAGGCCAACCCGGTTGAGGTGCCGCAGGCGATGATCGACCACGAGGCCGAGACCATGGCCCAGCAGATGCGCTCGCAGATGCATATCCCCGCCGGCAAGTCCGGTGTCGATATCAACGCTGACATGTTCAGCGAGCAGGCCAAGCGCCGTGTCAGCCTGGGCCTGGTGATCGGCGAGCTGATCAAGGCCAACGAGCTGAAGGTGGATGCCGATCGCCTGCGTGCCGAGGTTGAGCGCCTGGCTGCCGGCTATGAGCAGCCGCAGCAGGTCATCGACTGGTACTACGGCGACAAGAGCCGCCTGCAAGAGGTGGAATCGCTGGCTCTGGAAGAGCTGGCGGTTGAATTTGTCCTCTCCAAGGCCAATGTCACTGAAAAGAAGGTCGGCTTTGAGGAGACCACCAACGGCTAAGGCCGTTGACGCGTCCGGGTCGTACAGTCACAGCGGTAACAGCGTCGATAAAGGAATGGGAATGAACAACATCATCCATCAGGGCCACGATAACATCAGCAACGCCGGCGGTCTGGTGCCGATGGTCGTCGAGCAGAGTTCGCGCGGCGAGCGCGCCTATGACATCTACTCCCGGCTGCTCAAGGAGCGAGTGATCTTCGTGGTCGGTCCCATCGAGGACCACATGGCCAACCTGATCGTCGCCCAGCTGCTGTTCCTGGAGTCGGAGAATCCTGACAAGGATATCCATCTCTACATCAACTCCCCGGGCGGCTCGGTGAGTGCCGGTCTGGCCATCTACGACACCATGCAGTTCATCAAACCCAAGGTGAGCACCATGTGTATCGGCATGGCTGCCAGCATGGGTGCGGTGCTACTGGCCGGTGGTGCGGAGGGCAAGCGTTACGCCCTGCCGCACAGCCGGGTGATGATTCACCAGCCCCTGGGCGGCTACCAGGGACAGGCCACGGATATCGAGATCCACGCTAAAGAGATCATCAAGATCCGCGAAAAACTCAACCAGATCCTGGCCAATCACAGCGGTCAGAACATGGAGACCATCAGCGCCGATACCGAGCGTGACAACTTCATGAGCGCCGAGGAAGCCGCCCAGTACGGCCTCATCGACCAGGTGCTGGATCGCCGCGCTGATGGCAGCGAGGCGTAGACTCAGTCTAAATTGGGCTTGAAATTCCGGTCGGGACTCTGCATGTTTAGAGTCATAACACCCCTTATCCTGGGTCATCGGGTACCCAGGCCGACCATGCGAGGTAGGGCATGAGCGACGAGAACAAGACCAACGGCGGCGACGGTAAACTGCTTTACTGCTCCTTTTGCGGCAAGAGCCAGCATGAGGTGCGGAAGCTGATTGCCGGCCCCTCCGTGTACATCTGCGACGAATGCGTCGAGCTGTGCAACGACATCATTCGTGAAGAGGTGCAGGAGGACGCGGTCGCTGGCGGTCGCAGCAAACTGCCCACCCCTCACGAGATCAAGGAAAATCTGGACGAGTACGTGATTGGCCAGCAGGCGGCCAAGAAGGTGCTGTCGGTGGCGGTCTACAACCACTACAAGCGCCTGGAGCATGGCCTGAAGAAGGACGATGTGGAGCTCTCCAAGAGCAACATCCTTCTGGTCGGCCCTACCGGTAGCGGTAAGACCCTGCTGGCCGAGACCCTGGCACGTCTGCTTAATGTTCCCTTCACCATCGCTGACGCGACCACCCTCACCGAGGCGGGTTACGTGGGTGAGGATGTCGAGAACATCATCCAGAAGCTGCTGCAGAAGTGCGACTACGATGTGGAAAAGGCCCAGACCGGCATTGTCTACATCGATGAGATCGACAAGATCTCGCGCAAGTCGGACAACCCCTCCATCACCCGTGACGTCTCGGGTGAGGGCGTGCAGCAGGCACTGCTCAAGCTGATCGAGGGCACCGTCGCCTCGGTGCCGCCGCAGGGTGGTCGTAAGCACCCGCAGCAGGAGTTCCTGCAGGTGGACACCGCCAACGTGCTGTTTATCTGCGGCGGCGCCTTCGCCGGCCTTGACCGCGTTATCCGTGATCGTTCAGAGAAGGGTGGTATCGGCTTCTCCGCCGAGGTTAAGAGCAAGGATGACAAGCGTAGCGCCAGCGAGGTGCTGAGAACCGTCGAGCCTGAGGACCTGATCAAGTACGGCCTGATCCCCGAGTTTGTCGGCCGCCTGCCGGTGCACGCCACACTGGAAGAGCTGGATGAGGAGGCCTTGATGCAGATCCTCACCGAGCCGAAGAATGCACTGACCAAGCAGTACGCCAAGCTCTTCGACATGGAAGACACCGAGCTGGAGTTCCGCGAGGAGGCCCTCAAGGCGGTCGCGCGCAAGGCGATGGAGCGCAAGACCGGCGCCCGTGGCCTGCGTTCCATCCTGGAGAATGCGCTGCTGGACATTATGTATGACCTGCCCTCGATGGAGGACGTTGCCAAGGTGGTGATCGACGAGGGGGCGATCAGCGGCGAGTCCGAGCCCATGCTGATCTACCAGCAGAGTGAAGCGGCAGCCTCAGGCGCTGAGCAGTAAGTAAACAGACAACGGCCCGCCCTACGGCGGGCCGTTGCTTTAACGCCTCTTGAATCCCCACTGGTTCAGCCCCATTGCATCGACAGGGGTATACCCATCAAGAGTGAGGTGAGCCTCAATGGCCATTAGCGATAAGAGTTCCGAAGTGACTGAATCCCTGGAAGTATTTCCCGTATTGCCGCTGCGCGATGTGGTTGTCTACCCGCACATGGTGATCCCCCTGTTTGTGGGTCGCGAGCGCTCGATTGAGGCGCTGGAGGCGGCGATGGAGAATGGCAAGCGCATCCTGCTGGTGGCGCAGAAGAGCGCTACCGAGGATGAGCCGGGTAGCGACGATATCTACCGCGTCGGTACCCTGGCCACTATCCTGCAACTGCTCAAGCTGCCCGATGGCACCGTCAAGGTGCTGGTGGAGGGCAACAGCCGCGCCCGTATCATCCAGTTTACCGACGAAGAGGCGTACTTCACCGCGCAGACCGAGCGTCTGGAGGGTGAGGAGGCGGATGAGCGTGAGGCCGAGGTGCTCTCGCGCTCAGTCAGCAGCCAGTTCGAACAGTACGTCAAGCTCAACAAAAAGGTTCCCCCGGAGGTCCTCACCTCTCTGGCGGGTATCGATGAGCCCTCGCGTCTCGCCGATACCATCGCCGCGCACATGGCACTGAAGATCGAGGAGAAGCAGCAACTGCTCGAGGAGGAGGGACTGCGTGAACGCTTCGAGCTGCTGCTGGCCTTTATCGAGTCCGAGCTGGACCTGCTGCAGGTGGAGAAGCGCATCCGCGGTCGGGTCAAGAAGCAGATGGAGAAGTCGCAGCGCGAGTACTACCTCAACGAACAGATGAAGGCGATCCAGAAGGAGCTGGGCGAGCTGGAGGATGTGCCCAACGAGACCGAGGAGCTGGAGCAGAAGATCGAATCGGCGGGCATGTCCAAAGAGGCGAAGGAGAAGGCCACCGCCGAGCTCAACAAGCTGAAGATGATGTCGCCGATGTCTGCCGAGGCCACCGTGGTGCGCAACTACCTCGACTGGATGGTGCAGGTGCCGTGGAAGAAGAAGTCGCGGGTCAAGCACGATCTGGCGCGTGCCGAGGAGGTGCTGGAGACGGATCACTATGGCTTGGAGAAGGTCAAGGAGCGCATCCTCGAGTATCTCGCCGTACAGCAGCGGGTGAGCAAGCTCAAGGGCCCCATCCTCTGTCTGGTGGGGCCGCCCGGTGTCGGTAAGACCTCACTGGGGCAGTCCATTGCCCGGGCCACCGGTCGCAAGTTCGTGCGCATGGCCCTGGGTGGTGTGCGTGACGAGGCCGAGATCCGTGGTCACCGGCGCACCTATATCGGCTCCATGCCCGGCAAGATCATGCAGAACCTGAGCAAGGTGGGTACCCGCAATCCGTTGTTCCTGCTCGATGAGATCGACAAAATGGCCTCCGACTTCCGTGGCGATCCGGCCTCGGCATTGCTGGAGGTGCTCGACCCGGAGCAGAACCACACCTTTAACGATCACTATATGGAGGTGGACTACGACCTTTCGGACGTGATGTTTATCGCCACCTCCAACTCCATGAATATCCCCGGTCCCTTGCTCGACCGTATGGAGGTGATCCGCATCGCCGGCTACACCGAGGATGAGAAGCTCAATATCGCCCGTCGCTACCTGCTACCCAAGGAGGTGAAGGCTAATGGCCTCAAGCAGAGTGAGCTGGAGATGACTGACGACGCGCTGCTGGATATGGTCCGTTACTACACCCGTGAGGCAGGGGTGCGCTCGCTCCAGCGTGAGATCGCCAAGGTCTGCCGCAAGGTGGTGAAGACCTTGCTGCTGGACAAGGACAACAGCTGCATCCGTGTCGACAGCGATAACCTCGGTGACTATCTGGGCGTACGTCGTTTCCGCTTTGGCCTGGCCGAGGAGAAGGACCAGGTCGGCCAGGTGACCGGTCTGGCCTGGACTGAGGTTGGTGGCGAACTGCTCTCAATCGAAACCGCGGTGGTGCCGGGCAAGGGCAAGAACCAGGTTACCGGTCAGCTCGGCGATGTGATGAAGGAGTCCATCCAGGCCGCCATGAGCGTGGTGCGCAACCGCGCACAGTCGCTGGGCATCTTCCCTGACTTCTACGAGAAGAAGGACATACACATCCACGTACCTGAGGGCGCCATCCCCAAGGACGGGCCCAGTGCCGGTATCGGCATGTGCACCGCCCTGGTCTCAGCGCTGAACGGTATACCTGTACGTGCCGATGTGGCGATGACGGGTGAGATTACCCTGCGTGGCGAGGTGCTGCCGATCGGTGGTCTTAAGGAGAAGCTGCTGGCCGCGGCCCGCGGTGGCATCAAGACGGTGATCATTCCTGAAGAGAATCGTCGTAACCTCGATGATGTGCCGGAGAGCATTAAGGGTGGTTTGGATATCCACCCGGTCCGCTGGATCGATGAGGTGCTGGAGCTGGCCCTCAGTCGCAGCCCCGAGCCGCTGACCGAGGAGATGATGCGGCAGGCCGAGGAAGCGGCCAAAGTTGCTGCGGAAAAGAGTGGGGCCAGCGACTCTATTCGCACTCATTAATATACATGAGTGTCAAGCTCCAAGGGGTGATCCTTGGAGCTTTTTTTATATGCAGGGAAAAATTGCTACCGTCTGTCGCAATACCGCATAAAATCAGGCTTTGTGGGCAATTGGTGCTTGACGCCCAAGGTGAGCTGTTGGTATAAAATCCGCAAGTTTTAGCACTCCGTCGAATGATTCTGACGGTTATTTTTAAATAATAAATAGAGGGGAGATTCAGTGAACAAATCCGAACTGATTGATGCCGTTGCCGCCGGCGCCGATATTTCCAAGGCCGCCGCTGGTCGTGCCGTTGATGCCATGGTTGATTCCATTACCGCCGCCCTGAAGAATGGCGACCAGGTGAGCATGGTTGGCTTTGGCACCTTCATGATTCGCGAGCGCGCTGCCCGCACCGGCCGCAACCCGCGTACCGGCGATACCATCCAGATTGCGGCCTCCAAGGTGCCCAGCTTCAAGGCTGGTAAAGCCCTCAAGGATGCCGTAAACTAACGCTCTTATCGCGGGTGCTTAGCTCAGTTGGGAGAGCGTCGCCCTTACAAGGCGAGGGTCGGGGGTTCAAGTCCCTCAGCACCCACCAAGAGTTGTTATTCAGGAGTGGTAGTTCAGCTGGTTAGAATACCGGCCTGTCACGCCGGGGGTCGCGGGTTCGAGTCCCGTCCACTCCGCCATACCGAAAGGGCGCAGCCAAAATAGCTGCGCCCTTTTTTATTGATTTCGTAACTACAACAACAAGCAGGATTGGGCTCAGTATGCTGCAGTTTATCCGTGAAAGGGCGCAGGGCGTTATCGCCTGGATTATCGTCATTCTGATCATCATCCCCTTCGCCCTGTGGGGCGTTCACCAGTATGTGGGCGGCGGTGAGGAACCGGCGGCTGCCAGTGTCAACGGCACTGAGATCAGCCAGGCCCGGCTCCAGCAGGCCTACCGCATGCAGCGTGATCGCCTGCAGCAGATGTTCGGCGCCAATTTCCGCCCCGAACTCTTCCCCGAAGAGACCATGAAGGCACAGGTGCTGGACTCACTCATCGAGCGTGAACTACTGCTGCAGGCCGCGGCCTCTTCTGGCATGCGTATCGCCGACGAGCAGCTCTCCTCGACGATTGCCTCCATCGAGGCCTTCAGGAAAGAGGGGGTCTTCTCCGACCAGGTCTATCGTGACCTGCTGCAGCGCCAGGGACTCTCGCCGGCCTACTTCGAGCAGCAGGTTCGCATGGATATGCTGACTGCCCAGCTTGAGCGAGGCATCGCTAGCAGCGAGTTCGTGACCGCTGCCGAGCAGGCCCAGCAGTTGCGCCTGCGTAACCAGAGCCGTGATTTCGGCTACCTGCTGCTCTCTCTCGATAAGCGTAGTGATGCCATCGCCATCGATGAGGCGGAGTTGCAGGCTTACTATGACAGCCATTCGGATGAGTTCATGGCCCCTGAGAAGGTGGCCGTGGAGTATCTGGAACTGAGTTTGGCGGCCCTGGCCAGCACGGTTGAGGTGAGCGATGAGGAGGTGCGTATGCAGTATGAAAGCAGCCTCCAGAGCTACCGCAGCGCTGAGCAGCGTCACGCCCGTCATATCCTGATCCGGGAGGATGAGGCCATCCTTGATGAGGTTCAGGCCAAATTGGCCGAGGGTGGTGATTTCGCCGCGCTGGCCAAGGAGTACTCGGAAGATCCAGGCTCTGCGGCGCGTGGCGGCGACCTGGGCTTCTTTGGTCGCGGCATTATGGACCCAGCCTTTGAGGAGGCCGCCTTTGCCCTGGAGGTGGGGGAGGTCAGCGGCCCGATTAAAAGTGCGTTCGGCTGGCACTTGATCAAGGTCGAGGGCGTCGAAGGTGGTGAGCAGCAGCCCTTCGATGAGGTGGCCGACACCATCCGTTCCGAGATCCAGCAGCGTATTGCCGAGGAGCGCTACTTCGAAATGGCCGAGCAGCTGGCCAACCTCAGCTACGAGCACCCCGATAGCCTACTACCTGCCGCTGACGCCCTTGGCCTGGAGATTCAGCGCAGTGCGCTCTTTAGCCGTGGCGCCGGTGAAGGGGTGGCTGCCGATGCCCGTGTTCGTAATGCCGCCTTTGCCGAGACGGTCAAGGTTGAAGGGCTTAACAGCGAGGCGCTGGAGCTTGGCGATGGCCGCATGCTGGTACTGCGTGTGGCCGAAAGCCAGCCCGAGCAGCTGCGCCCCCTGGCCGAGCTGCGTGATGCTATCGAGGCTCGCCTCAAGCGCCAGAAGGCCGATGCCCAGCTCGATGCGCTGAGCGCCGAGTTGAAGCGCGCTCTGGATGAAGGGGCTTCCGCCGAGGAGTTAGCACGTGCCAATGGTGTCGAGTGGCAACGCGTAGACGCTGCTCGCCGTGACACTCAGGGCCTGCCCCGTGCACTCACTGCCGCGGCCTTCCGCTTGCCGCATCCGCTTGAGGGTAAGAGCCACAGTGATAGCTTGGTGATGCCTAACGGTGACCGGGCCCTGTTGCAGCTCTATGCAGTACACGAAGGTGATGTGAGCATTGGCGCCGATGAAGCACTGCTGAACGAGCTGAAGGGTGCCTCCAGCCAGGCTGCCAGTGACGCCTTCGCTCGTGGTCTGCGTGCCAACGCTGAGATCACCTCGAAGCCGTAAGCAGGGAGGCACGGCGTTATGGCCCTGCACTGGAAGATACTCATCGCCCTGATTCTGGCGCTGATCATCGGTAGCCTCACGGGTACTGAATCGGCAGTGTTCGGCGTCAGCTTCTACGCGGTCTTCGACTTCGTTGGTCAGCTCTTCCTCAATGCGCTGAAGATGCTGATCGTGCCGCTGATCGTCTCCTCGATCATCGTTGGCATCGCCGGCATCGGTGGCTCCAATGCCCTGGGGCGTCTTGGCAGCAAGACCCTGCTCTATTATTTGACCACCAGCCTGCTGGCCATCCTGGTCGGCCTGGCGGTGGTCAACCTGGTGCAGCCCGGCATCGACGAGCAGGGCCCGGTCAAGGAGCGTATCGGTTTCTCTGGTGACACCTCGGCCATTGAGGCCAAGGTGGCTGACAAGGGGGCAGGGGATGTGGTCGATGTCTTCCTGCGCATGGTACCGACCAACATCTTCGCTGCCGCCGCCGACGGGCAGATGCTGGGACTGATCTTTTTCAGCCTGCTGTTCGGGTTCTTCATGACACGGGTGCAGGAGGCCTACGCCGAGAGTCAGTTCAACTTCTGGCAGGGCGTCTACGAAACCATGATGCGCATTACCGACTGGGTGATGTGGTTTGCTCCCATCGGTGTCTTTGCCCTGGTGGCCAAGGTTGTGGCAAGCACGGGCCTGCAGGCCTTCGTGCCGCTGCTGTGGTTCTTCCTCTCGGTGGTGGCTGCGCTGGCGGTGCACCTTCTCGTAACCATGCCGTTGCTGCTACGCCTGGTAGCTGGGGTCAACCCCTGGCGACACTACCGGGCCATGGCGCCGGCGCTGCTCACCTCCTTCTCCACCGCATCCTCTTCGGCCACCCTGCCGGTGACTATAGAGTGCGTGGAGAAGAATGCCGGGGTCTCCAACCGCACCAGTTCCTTCGTGCTGCCGCTGGGGGCGACTGTGAACATGGACGGCACCGCCCTGTATGAGTGCGTGGCGGCGATGTTCATCGCCCAGGCCTACGGTATCGAGTTGAACTTCGCGACCCAGTTCACCATCGTCCTGGTGGCGTTGCTCACATCCATCGGCGTGGCCGGTATTCCCGCTGCCAGCCTGGTCGCCATCTCCATTATCCTCGCCGCCATTGGTCTGCCGGCCGAGGGGATTGGCCTGATCCTGGCGGTGGACAGGGTGCTGGATATGATGCGTACATCGGTGAATGTCTTCTCCGACTCTTGCGGCGCGGTGATTATCGGCCGGCTGCAGGGGGAGGAGGGGATCCTTCAGGAGAAGGCGGGCTGAATGGGGCGCCTGCGATGGAAGCCACTAGCGCTTGTTCTGCTCCTGTGGGCTCAGTTGGGCACGCTCTCAGCCGCTCCTTCGCAGGCGATGGGTTATACGCCAAAATACCCCGATAACTTCACGCATTTCGACTACGTTAATCCGGACGCCCCGCGTGGCGGTGCACTGACCCTTGCTGGTTTTGGCAGCTTCGACT
>JBFFRO010000009.1:0-17269 GCA_041572995.1 Thiohalomonadaceae bacterium | reverse complement strand
CCCACGTCGCAGATAACGATGTCCTCCAGGTCCAGGGCGGTACGCAGGTCCCAGATGACCTTCTGCGGCTTGATCGGGAAGCCCTGGTCCTCGCTGCAGGCCTTCATCTCCTTGATCAGGGCCTCGCGCAGCGAGCGCAGGCGATGGCCCTGGTGAGGGGTAGCCAGTTCACCGATGCGCAGCAGCGAGTGCTTGATGTCACCGACCACCCCGACCTTGACCGGGTAATAGGCATCCACCTCGGCGGGGGTGGTGTCGATATGAATGATGGTGCGATCGCGGCTGGGGTGCCAGAGGTAGGGGTGGTACTCCACCAGGTCGTAGCCGACGCAGATGATCACATCCGCGCCCTCGAAGCCACAGTGCACGTAGTCCTTGGCCTGCAGGCCGGCCGAACCCAGCGCCATGGGGTGGCCGAAGGGCACCACCCCCTTGGCCATAAAGGTGTTGGCCACCGGGATATTGAGCTTTTCGGCGAAGTCGGCCAGCTGCGCCCAGGCCTTGGAGCGGACCACACCGTTACCGGCGAGGATCAGCGGCTCGCGGGCATCGGAGATCAGCTGCGCCGCCAGCTCCACCCGATCGGCGGCTGGCTCTGGCAGTGAGGGGTTTTTCACCGGCAGCGGGTGCTCCTCCAGCTCCATCTCGGCGATGTTCTCCGGGAATTCGATGAAGGTGGCACCGCTCTTTTCGGTCTGCGCCAGCTTGAAGGCCTTACGTATCACCTCGGGGATGGTGTTGGGGGTAAGCAGGCGCGAGGAGTACTTGGTGATGGGCTGGAACATCTGCTCCAGGTCCAGCACCTGGTGCGACTCCTTGTGCAGGCGGTGGGTGGAGGCCTGCCCGGCGATGGCCACCAGTGGCGCGTGGTCCATGTTGGCGTCGGCCACGCCAGTGATGAGGTTGGTGGCTCCGGGACCGAGGGTGGCCAGACAGACCCCAGCCCGTCCGGTGAGGCGGCCGTAGACATCGGCCATGAAGGCGGCGCCCTGCTCGTGGCGTACGGTGATGAATTCGATCTCCGAGTCGAGCATCGCATCCATCAGGTCGAGGTTCTCCTCGCCAGGAATGCCGAAGACATACTCAATGCCCTCGTTCTCCAGGCATTTGACGAACAGCTCCGAGGCTTTCATCACGCCGCTCCCCCTATTCTGGCGTCTAGCTTGATCCTAGTCGGCGCTGCCGGCATCCGCCTCCGCCAGCTGGCGCTGGGCAAGGAAGTCGGTGATGCGGATCATGTCGTTGTAGCTGGTGGCACTCGGCTGGTAGCGGCCGGCAATGATCATCGACGGCACCCCACGAATACCGGAACGGCGGGTCAGCTGCTCGGCGCGGGCCACCTGGCTCATCACCAGGAAGGAACCAAAGGTGTCGTCGAAGGCCTTCTCTGTCACGCCCTGCTCGATGAAGAACTCACGCATCGAGGCCTTGTCCGCCAGGTTGCGCTTCTCCTTGTGCATGGCATCCATCAGCGCCGGGTGCAGGGTGTCGAGCACCCCCAGCAGCTCAGCGGTGTAGTAGGCCTGGGCATGGATCTTCCAGCTGGGGCGGAAGATGGCCGGCACGCGCTTGAAGACCACGTTCTCCGACTTCTCCTTCAACCACGCCTTCACATAGGGCTCGAAGTCATAGCAGTGAGGGCAGCCATACCAGAAGAACTCCACCACCTCGACCTGGCTGGCTTCGACCTGGGTCGGCAGCGGCGCGCCAAGCAGACGGAAGTTCTCGCCCTCGGTGTACTCATCGGCCGCCGCCGCCCACAGGGGCGCGGCCAGCAACAGGGCCAGTGCCAGGATCCGCTTCATTCTCTCAATCTCCTCATACCGTTTCGTTGGACTATAACCGATGCCCCGGCGTGGCGACAGCCACGGGTGCTTCCTTCCCGAGCGCTCCTGCTCTATGCTATGAAATCCACCCTAAGGAGGACATCATGGTCAAGAAGAATATCAACCTCAGCGAGTTTCTCAGCCAGCAGTACCTGTGCGAAGGGTTAACCATGCGCGAGGTACAGACCCTGATTGAGTTCACCGAGGAGGTGGAATACAAAAAGGGCGAAGTCATCGCCGATATCGGTGAGGTTGGCGAGGCCATCTACTTCGTGGTCGAGGGCGACGCCGCACTGCTCACCGAGGCCGATGGCGAAAGGGTGGAGCTCGGCCGTGCCAGTGGCGGCGGCATGATTGGTTCCATGTCCTTCTTCGACCGTGAGCCCCGCTCGGTACGCATCGCCGCCATGAGCGATGGTACCCGCCTGCTCAAGCTGCCGCGCATCATGTACCAGCGCCTGCGTATCGAGCACCCCTACATCGCCGTTAACCTGCTCGAGGATGCCATCGTCAGCCTCGACCAGCTGTTCCGCCGCGTCTCTCAGGACGTGGCCACCATCTCCCGCTACATTTACGGCGGCAAGATGCGCTAGGGCCGTTCGCCGGGGAGAACACCTCCCCGGCACCCTCCTTGAGATTCCCCCAACTCCCCAGGGTTCCCCTCCCTCCTAATCTTTATGAACCACACGAGCAACGAACTTCGTCCCGGCGCCTTCGTCCGCCACCTGCTGCGCCGTCGCGACAACCCGCTCTTCCCCGCCAAGCGTCGTCAGGTGAGCGAGGAGGAGATGAGCGCCGCGGGCGAGGCCGACCACCGCGCCGCCGCCGACTTCAACCAGCGCCTGCAGGCGCTGCTGGAGGAGACCGTTGCCCTCAAGCCCAACGAGGAGAGTGAGCTGCTGCTGGATTTGAAGGGACGACTGGACCACGCCTACACCCTGGCCTGCTCGCTGGAGGGGGATAGGGAGCCTGCCAAGCAGGCGCTGGCGCGACTCATCGAGCTGATCATGGGCGCACTGCAGCGTGCCGCCGAGGGCGATGCCCAGGCGCAGGACGAGCTGGGCCAGGAGACGGAAGCGCGCCAGGCCCACCAGCGCCTGCTGAACTACCCGCTGCCTGCCGACCTGATGCTTGCCGACTCCCCCATCGGCGATGACGAGCTACTGCCCACCCTGCTCAGCAGCGATGCCTTCGAGCTGGAGGCGGCGCTGTGGCTGTTCGAGCCGCAGCAGCTGCAGGCCCTGCACGCCGAGGGCGAGACACTGCTCGAACACTTGGGCAGTGAGGGCCTGGATACCAGCGAGGCCGCCGCTCGCCTGGCACAAATCGCCGAGCTATCGAGCACGCAATAGCCGCAGGCGGTGGGCGTTTGCACCGTTTTCTCCCCTGAACGGGTATAATTCACCGATATCAATCACGCGGGATCACCAGTCATGCGCCTGCTGACGGCCATCACCATCGCTCTACTCCTTACCCTGTCGCTGGGCGGCTGCGGTGCCAAGGGCGATCTGGAACCGCCACCGAAGAAAGAAGCCCCCTGATGGACTACTTCAATTACCGCGATGGTGAGCTCTGTGCCGAAGAGGTACCGCTGAGCACCATCGCCGAGCGCCACGGCACCCCCTGTTATGTCTACTCCCGCGCCACCATCGAGCGCCACTGGCGCGCCTTCGATGCGGCCCTGGCCGGGGTCGACCACCTGGTCTGCTACGCCGTGAAGGCCAACTCCAACCTGGCGGTGCTCAACCTGCTGGCACGTCTCGGCTCCGGTTTCGACATCGTCTCGGTGGGTGAGCTGGAACGGGTGATCGCCGCCGGTGGCGACCCGGCGAAGGTGGTCTTCTCCGGTGTCGGCAAGCGCGAGGAGGAGATGCACCGCGCCCTAGAGCTGGGCATTCACTGCTTTAACGTCGAGTCCGAGGCAGAACTGGAGCGCCTGGCCGAGGTGGCCGCGGAGATGGGCGTGGTCGCGCCGGTTTCCATGCGCGTCAATCCGGACGTGGATGCCAAAACCCACCCCTACATCTCCACCGGCCTCAAGGAGAACAAGTTCGGCATCGCCATCGACGAGGCGCCGCGCATCTACGCCCGCGCCGCCGAGCTGGAGAGCCTGGATGTGGTCGGCGTGGACTGCCACATCGGCTCGCAGCTGACCGAGGTGCAGCCCTTCGTGGACGCCCTGGACCGGGTGCTGGCCCTCATCGACTCGCTCTACGAGCAGGGCATCGCCCTCAACCACATCGACCTTGGCGGCGGCCTGGGGATCAGCTACTCCGACGAAACCCCGCCGCTGCCCGGCGACTACGCCGCGCCACTGCTCGACCGTCTCGCCGGTCGCGACCTCAAGGTGTTGATCGAACCGGGGCGCGCCATCGCCGGCAACGGCGGAGTACTGCTCACCCGTGTCGAGTACCTCAAGCACCACGAGGAGAAGAACTTCGCCATCGTCGATGCCGCCATGAACGACCTGATGCGCCCCAGCCTCTACCAGGCCTGGCAGGCGATCATTCCGGTCACACCGCACGACGACCTGGAGCTGCGCAGCTACGACATCGTCGGCCCGGTGTGCGAGACCGGCGACTTCCTCGGCAAGGAGCGTGATCTGGCCATCGAGGCGGGCGATCTGCTGGCGGTTCGCTCCTCCGGTGCCTACGGTTTCACCATGAGCTCCAACTACAACACCCGCCCACGTGCCGCCGAGGTAATGGTCGACGGTGAGCAGGCGCACCTGGTGCGCCGCCGTGAGAGTATCGAGGAGTTGTTCGCAGGCGAATCGCTGCTGCCGTAGCTGCGAATTGCGGACATAAAAAAAGCCGGGCACTGCCCGGCTTTTTTTGCGCCTAAAATCTTCAGCCGTAGATGCAGAGATAGGCGGTCTGCTCCGGCACCTGCAGCTGGAACTTGCTGTTGCCGGGAACGTTGAAGCTGTCGCCGTCGGTGAACTCCACCCAATCCTCGGCGCCGGGCAGCTTGACGATGAGCTTGCCGGAGACCACCTGCATCAGCTCGGGGGCATCGGTGCCGAACTCGTAGTCGCCGGTGTCCATGACACCGACGGTGGCGGGCTTGTCGCTGTTCTGGAAGGCGATGGACTTCACCTTGCCGTCGAAGTATTCGTTGCTGTTGAGCATGTGCATTCCTATTTTCTGTAACGTTGACCCATTTCGATATTGAAGTTAATGCCGTGGAAACTGACAACATCATTGACGTTACCGTCCAGCGACACCGACACCCCTAAACCACCCCAGCGCTTGGTTCTCAGCGCCAGCGAGTAGGCGATACCCGTCGCCTCCTCCTCGGTATTCAGAACACTCCAGCGTTCCCGGGTCACTCCAGCGCCCAAGCCAAGGGCAAACTGACCGTCGTAGAACTCGCGCCTCAGCAGCAGGGCACGTTCATGGATAGTACGCGTCGGGGTATTGCTTGGCTCATACAAACCGAGCGTGGCGATCTCCGCAAAGGGTTCGAAGATGTCTTCCATAAATGCCGAGCCATCGGAGATCGCCAGCGCTCGTGCACTCACCCCCCACTGCTCATGGGGCATCACGTTGATAGCCAGCTTGCCTCCGCCACCCTCGTCACCATAATCGGCTAGCCCCGCATCCAGCCAAATGGCCATCGACTCGGCACGAGCCTGCGTGGCGAGCATCATCACGATGACGACCAGTGAAATCCTTTTCATGCTTGTTTTCCTTTTTTGTGGTTACGCTATGGTTGTGACCGTTATCGCCGACTGTTGTTCAATACCACCACGCCAAGGCCCATTAGCAGCCAGCTGATCATCGGCGCACCACCGAGCATGCGCGGGCTATAGCCATCCAGACCATAAATCACGGCCGCGGCGAGGATCAGCGCGCCGCCGGTGATGGCGGCGACGGTGCGACGATTGGCCTCGCGAATTTCGCGGCGGATCGCCTCCAGTTCGCGACTCTGGTCGTTGAGCTTGAGGCGGCCGTGCTTGGCCTGGTGCAGCACGTCGTGAATCAGGGTTGGGATCTCCGGCAGCTTCTCCCCCCACTGCGGGGCATTCTCCTTGATGCGCTTGAGCACCGCGCGGGTGCCGAGCTGCTCGCTCATCCAGCGCTCGAGGAAGGGCTTGGCGGTCTGCCACAGGTCCAGCTCCGGGTAGAGCTGGCGCCCCAGCCCCTCGATGTTGAGCAGGGTCTTCTGCAACAGCACCAGCTGCGGCTGCACCTCCATATTGAAGCGGCGCGCGGTCTGGAACAGGCGCAGCAACAGCTGGCCGAAGGAGATCTCCGCCAGCGGCTTTTCGAAGATGGGCTCGCAGACCGCACGAATGGCCGATTCGAACTCATCGACGCGGGTGCCGTAGGGCACCCAGCCGGACTCCACGTGCAGCTCGGCGACACGATGGTAGTCGCGGTGGAAGAAGGCGAGGAAGTTCTCCGCCAGGTAGCGCTGGTCCTCGGGACTGAGGCTGCCGACAATGCCGAAGTCCACCGCCAGGTACTGCCCCTGGGGCGAGACGAAGATATTGCCCGGGTGCATGTCAGCGTGGAAGAAGTTGTGGCGGAACACCTGGGTGAAGAAGATCTCCACGCCGCGCTCGGAGAGCGCGCGCATGTCGATGCCGGCCTCGCGGATGGCCTCGGTCTCGCCGATGGGGATGCCGCTGATGCGCTCCATCACCATCACGTTCTTGCGGCAGTAGGGCCAGTGCACCTCGGGGACGTAGAGCAGCTCCGAGCTCTGGAAGTTGCGACGAATCTGCGAGGCGGCGGCGGCCTCGCGCATCAGGTCCAGCTCATCCAGCAGGTTTTTCTCGAACTCGCTGACCACCTCCAGCGGGCGCAGCCGCCGCCCCTCACTCCAGTAGTGCTGCAGCTTATCGGCGATGGTGTAGAGCAGGGCGATGTCGCGGCGGATCACCGGCTCGATGTCCGGGCGCAGCACCTTGATCACCACCTCGGTGCCGTCCTTGAGCCGCGCGGCATGCACCTGGGCGATGGAGGCGGAGGCCAGCGGGCTCTCCTCGAAGTGGTCGAACAGCTCCTCGATCGGCTTGCCGTAGGCCTTCTCGATAATCGCCCTAGCCTTCTCACCAGGGAAGGGCGGTACGCGGTCCTGCAGGCGAGTCAGCTCGGCGGCGATATCGTCAGGCAGCAGGTCGCGGCGGGTGGAGAGGATCTGCCCGAATTTAACGAAGATGGGGCCCAGCGCCTCCAGCGAGAGGCGGATACGCTCGCCGCGCGAGAGCCCGCGCAGGCGCAGCAGCCGCCACCACATCAACGGGCGCAACCAGCGCAGCGGGCGGAACAGATGGCCGGCGAGCAGAAAATCATCCAGGCCATGGCGCACCAGCACCCAGGCAATATGCAGTAGGCGCCACATCTGGCTCAGGCTGTTCACAGGCGACCCTCCAGACGGGCGAGGCGTGCCTCCAGCCGTTCGACGCCATCACGCAGCAGGTCGACACCGTCGAGGAACTCACGCACCTCGTCCGGATGCGGCAGCAGCCGTGTCTCCTCGCGCAGGTAGTCAGCGGTATCCCGGCCGAGGTGGTCGGCGGAGCGCTCGAACCAGCCCATCAGGCCACGGGCGGCCTGGCCCAGCTGGTGGGCGACCACGTCACCGGCGATGCGCGAGATGTGCTCCTCCCAGTCGATGTCGATCTGCTGGAGGATGCGCTGGAAGCGCTGCCCCAGCTCCACATCCCCCTCGATCTCCACACCGCCACCGAAGAGGGTGTCGGCGCTGCCACTGGCCATGCGCAGCATGCTCAGCGGAGCACCACGCAGGGTGGTGTCGGCCTCACCATCGAAGCTGCCCATCACCGCCAGATAGCCCTCGTCATCGGCACGCAGGCAGAGGCGCAGGCCGGTGCCGCTGAAGGCCATGGCCACCACCCGGCCATCCAGCCGGGCCAGCCGTTCGGGGCTTTTCGGGTCCAGCGCCAGGGCGGCGTTCAGCGCCTGCTCCAGGCCGGCCAGGGCGGCGGTGAGGGCCTCACTCACAGCTTGAAGCCCTTGTGCAGGGCCACGATACCGCCGGTGAGGTTGTGGTAGTCGCAGCGCTCGAAGCCGACCGCCTCCATCATTCCCTTGAGGGTCTTCTGGTCCGGGTGCATGCGGATGGACTCGGCCAGGTAGCGGTAGCTGTCGGCATCATCGGTCACCAGCTTGCCCATCAGCGGCAGCAGCTTGAAGGAATACTGGTCGTAGACCGGGCCGAGACCGGGGGCCACCGGCTTGGAGAACTCCAGAACCAGCAGGCGACCGCCGGGCTTGAGGATGCGGTACATGGAGGCCAGCGCCTTGTCCTTGTCGGTGACGTTGCGCAGGCCGAAGGCGATGGTGATGCAGTCGAAGTGGTTGTCGGGGAAGGGCAGGCACTCGGCGTTGGCCTGCACGTAGCGGACGTTGCCGAGTATGCCGCGGTCGACCATGCGCGAGCGCCCCACCTTGAGCATGGAGTCGTTGATATCGGCCAACACCACCTCGCCCTCGGGGCCGACGATGCGCGCGAACTTGCCCGCCAGGTCACCGGTGCCGCCGGCGATATCCAGCACCCGTCCGCCGCGGCGCACGCCACTCTGCTCGATGGTGAAACGCTTCCACAGGCGATGGACGCCGAAGGACATCAGGTCGTTCATCAGGTCGTACTTGGCGGCCACCGAGTGGAACACCTCGGCCACCTTGCCGGCCTTCTCGCCCTTGGAGACGGTCTCGAAACCAAAGTGGGTTGTCTCTTGTTCGCTCATGTCCTGATCCAGCCACGGGGGCATCTAATGAGTGTGGGGCGCCATAATAACGCAAAAGGCCGCCCGGGGGCGGCCTTCGGCTGGCGGCGGCTGCGGATTACGCCTTGCGCTCATGGC
This sequence comes from Thiohalomonadaceae bacterium, assembly GCA_041572995.1. Lineage (GTDB taxonomy): Bacteria > Pseudomonadota > Gammaproteobacteria > Thiohalomonadales > Thiohalomonadaceae > JBFFSW01. Next base: position 8,605 of record JBFFRO010000009.1, on the reverse strand, counting down.
CGGCAGCGGCCAGGCGGTCGAGGTACTCCTGCCAGTTCTGCTCGTAGTTCTGACCCAGCTCGTAGAGGGTATCCCAGGAGTAGATGCCGCTGTGGTGGCCATCGTCGAAGTAGGGCTGGATGGCGTAGCTGCCCACCTGCTCAATCTTCTCGATGTTCACCTCCTCCTTGCCCACCTGCAGGGTCTCCTCGCCGGGGCCGTGACCACGCACCTCGGCCGAGGGGGAGTAGACGCGCAGGTACTCGCAGGGCAGCTCGAAGCGGCTGCCGTCGTCGAAGGCGATCTCCAGCTTACGCGACTGCTGGTGCAGCTTGATCTCGGTGGGCATGGCTTTGCTCATGGGTGTTCCTCGATTCCTGAATTCGTGTTGCTGATCAATGGGTGCGGCACGGCGCCCGATCAAGCCCTAGAGGATGTAGCGGGAGAGGTCCTGGTCCTCGACCAGGCCGCCCAGCTGCTCATCCACCATCGCTGCGCTCACCTCCACCGGCACGCCGCTCATGTCGGCGGCCTGGAAGGAGAGGTCGTCCAGCAGCCGCTCCATTACTGTGTGCAGGCGCCGTGCACCAATGTTCTCGGTGCTCTCGTTGACGCGGAAGGCGATCTCGGCGATGCGGGTAATGCCCTCGTCGCTGAAGCTCAGCTCCACCCCCTCGGTACGCATCAGCGCCTGGTACTGGGTGGTGAGGGCGGCGTTGGGCTCGGTGAGGATGCGCTTGAACTCCTCCACCCCCAGAGCGCCGAGTTCGACACGGATCGGCATACGCCCCTGTAGCTCGGGGATGAGGTCCGAGGGCTTGGCCAGGTGGAAGGCACCCGATGCGATGAACAGGATGTGATCGGTCTTGATCATGCCGTACTTGGTCGACACCGTGCAGCCTTCGACCAGCGGCAGCAGGTCCCGCTGCACCCCCTCGCGGGAGACGTCGGGGCCACCGCCACCGGCATTGCCGGAACGGCCGGTGATCTTGTCCATCTCGTCGAGGAAGACGATGCCGTGCTGCTCCACCGCCTCCAGCGCGCGGGACTTGATCTCATCGTCGTTGACCAGCTTGGCCGCCTCTTCGTCGGCCAGCAGCTTGAGCGCCTCGCGCACCGGCAGCTTGCGCCCGTGCTTGGGGGCGTTGCCCATGTTCTGGAACATCCCCTGCAGCTGCGAGGTGAGCTCCTCCATGCCGGGCGGGGCCATGATCTCCACCCCCATGCTGGGCGCGGCAACCTCCACCTCGATCTCCCTGTCGTCCAGCTCCCCCTCGCGCAGCTTCTTGCGGAATTTCTGCCGGGTGGCGCTATCTTCCGGTTTCGCCTCCTGCTCCTCGCCGAAGAGACCGCCGCTACGGGCTGAGGGGAGGAGGATCTCCAGCACCCGCTCCTCGGCGGCGTCCATGGCCCGGTCCTGCACCTGCGCCATCGCCTCCTCGCGGGTCATCTTAATGGCGATCTCCACCAGATCGCGGATGATCGACTCCACATCGCGGCCGACATACCCCACTTCGGTGAACTTGGTCGCCTCCACCTTGATGAAGGGAGCCCTGGCCAGCTTCGCCAGACGGCGGGCGATCTCGGTCTTGCCGACGCCGGTGGGGCCGATCATGAGGATGTTCTTGGGGGTGATCTCGTGGCGCAGCGGCTCGTCCACCTGGGCACGACGCCAGCGGTTGCGCAGGGCGATGGCCACGGCGCGCTTGGCCGCCTCCTGGCCGATGATGTGCTTGTCCAGTTCCTGGACGATCTCACGGGGGGTCATTTGGCTCATATTCAGCCCAGCTCCTCGATGGTGAGATTGTGATTGGTGTAAATGCAGATATCGCCGGCGATATTCAGGCCTTTTTCGACGATCTGTCGGGCATCCAGATCGGTATTGTCGAGCAGGGCACGGGCCGCAGACTGCGCAAAGGGGCCGCCGGAACCGATGGCGATGAGGTTGTCCTCGGGCTCGATGACATCGCCGTTGCCGGTGATGATCAGCGAGGTCTCGCTATCGGCCACCGCCAGCAGTGCCTCCAGGCGGCGCAGCGAGCGCTCGGTACGCCAGTCCTTGGCCAGCTCCACGGCGGAGCGCACCAGGTGCCCGGAGTGTTTCTCCAGCTTGGCCTCAAAGCGCTCGAAGAGGGTGAAGGCATCGGCGGTACCGCCGGCGAAACCGGCGATCACCTGGTCACGAAAGAGCCGGCGTACCTTGCGCGCATTGCCCTTCATCACCGTGTTGCCCATGGAGACCTGGCCATCGCCGCCGATCACGACCTTGCCGTTACGGCGCACGGAGAGAATGGTGGTACCGCGATACTGTTCCACGGGTGACACCTCTTTAGATTGGGTACGAAAGGGGGCGATATTCTACACCATTCAGGGGGTGAGCAACGCCTGGCGGTGGTGACGGCGGCGCAGCCAGGCCGCCACCGCCGCCGAGCTGAGCACCGACCAGGCGGCGAACAGCGCTCCCGGCAGCGCCGCCTCGGGGCTGAAGTGGATGCTCGCCAGGGCCACACCGAGGCCGGCGTTCTGCATACCGATCTCGATGGCCAGGGTGAGGCGGTGGCGGTCGTCGAAACGCCACAGCCGCCCCGCCAGGTAGCCGAACAGGTAGCCCAGCAGGTTGAGCACGATTACCAGGCCCATAATGGTCGGCCCCACCACCGCCAGCCGCGCCTGGTTGGCGGCCACCACAAAACTGCAGATGAGGACGATGGCGATCGCCGCCACTGCCGGGGCCACCGCCTCGGCGGTGGCAGCACGTGCGCCCAGCAGATGGCGCAAACCCATACCAGCAAGCAGCGGCAACACCACGCTGTAAAGGATGGTCATCATCATCGCCCGGAACTCCACCGGCACGAAGGCCCCGCCCAACAGTTCCACCAGCGCCGGCGTGACCAGCGGCGAGAGCAGGGTCGCCAGGGTGGTCAGGGCGATGGAGAAGGCCACCGCGCCGCCGGCCAGATAGACGATGACATTACTGGCCATCGCCCCCGGCGCGCAGGCGACGATAATGAAACCGACGGCGATGGCATCGGGCAGCCCGGCGAAGCGCGCCACCAGGAAGCCCAGCAGGGGCATCACCGTGTACTGGGTGACCAACCCCGCCCCCAGCCGCTGCGGCCGGCGCAGGGTCTCGATCAGCTCCTCGGGACGCAGCACCGAGCCCAGGGCCAGCATGGTAATGCCGATGAGCCAGCCCAGGGTCGGCTTGAGCCAGACGAACAGCGGCGGATAGAGGTAGGCGGCAATAGCACCGATCAGGGTCAGCGGCGCCAGGGCGTTGGCGATCAGGCGGAAAAACCACATAAATACAGCTCCTTGTTGTTGCGCGCCACTCTACCACGCTCTTATCCTCGACACTGAGCGAGGAGAGAACGATGGCGATACGCGACTACAAAGCACACACCCCAGAGGTCGGCGAACGGACCTATATCGACGAGCAGGCGGCAGTGATCGGCCGCTGCAGCCTGGGCGAGGATGTCTCCATCTGGCCGATGGCGGTGCTGCGCGGCGACGTTAACAGCATCACCATCGGCGCGCGCTCCAACATCCAGGACGGCAGCGTGCTGCACGTCACCCACGACCACCCCGGTGCCCCCGGCGGCTTCCCGCTGGTGATCGGCGAGGAGGTCACCGTGGGCCACAACGTCACCCTGCACGGCTGCCAAATCGGCAACCGCTGCCTGGTGGGGATGGGCTCCACCGTGCTCGATGGCGCGGTACTGGAGTCCGAGGTGCTGCTGGGGGCCGGCTCGCTGGTACCTCCGGGCAAGCAGCTGGAGGGGGGCTACCTGTGGGTCGGCGCCCCAGCCAAGCGCGCTCGCCCGCTCACCGAGGAGGAGCGCAACTGGCTGCGCTACTCCGCCGATCACTACGTCAGGCTTAAGGACGACTACCTCTAGGCCTATTGCCCGCCACAGGGCATCGTCCTATAGTTCATAGGAATTCACCGACAGGGGCGAGGAATGGAGATCTTCATCGGTAATCTGCCAGCGGTGGTAGGCAAGACCGAACTGCTGCTCTTCTTCAAGGGCTACTATAAGCGCGACGGCATCGACGTACGCATCGTCGACGAGGATACCGAAGGCGGCGAGCACCACCACTATGCAGTGGTCACCATTGAGCACGAGCGACTGGCAGCCAAGGCACTGAAGAAGCTCGACGGCAAACCGTTGAAGGGTCACCACCTGGTGATTCGCGAATTCCACCACCGCAGCTACGGCAACGAGCGGCGCGCCGTCGGCTGGCGCAACCGCCCCTGGGACGGCCCCGAGCGACGCAAGGTGGACCGCCGCCTCAAGGTCAAGCGCGACGAACCCAGCAGCGACGCCCTCTTCGATACCCCACCCGAGGTCGAGGAGCCCGAGGAGAAGGTCGACGCCGATCACATCAAGATCAGCGCCTACGACGGCATGGCCCGCAAGTTCTAAATACCAGGCAAAAAAAACCGGAGGCGGGGGGCCTCCGGTTCAACAAAGCCGGTCCTGTAGGGGGAAGAACCGGGTTACGTCCACACACAGGGAGGGGGTGTAGACGCGGTACGCGGGGGGCGTACACATACTGCGACAAGCCACGCTACGGAAAGTTCAACGCTTGACCGTTTTCACCAAGCACCATAACCTTATCGCCTGCGAGGTAATACGCCCTAACCTCCACCCAACACCCCCAACAACCCCACCCCATGGATGGCCCGGTCCACAGCAGCGCTGTTGTGCTTAACGAGGAATCCATGCGCGGTCACCATAGCCTGAAGTTCCGTCTCGTCGTGATCATCTGCCTGATCACCATTCTCTCCACCTTTATCCTCAGCCAGACCGCCAGCAGCCTCTCGCGCGGCCAGATCGAGAGCGACCAGAACGCCCTGCTCGAGGAGGTGGTCAACGGCATGGCCAGCCGCCTGGCCCAGGATATGAATACCCGCGCCGCGGAGATCCGCCTGCTCACCCGCATGGAGAGCATCCGTGACCCGAACGTCAGCCTGGAGGAGAAGCGGCAGATCTTCGAGGAGATGAAGGCCGCCTACCCCTACTACGCCTGGATCGGTATCACCGACGCCGAGGGCAACATCCTCAGCGGCACCGACGGCCTGCTGGTCGGCAAGAACGTCGGCAAGCGCGAGTGGTTTATCGAGGGCAGCAAGGGACTGCACTTCGGCGATGCCCACGACGCCTTCCTGCTGGCCAAGCTGATGCCCAAACCCAAGTGGGATGACCTGCCGCTACGCCTGGTGGACGTCTCCGCCCCGGTGGTCAACGACCAGGGTGAACTGCTGGGGGTAATCTGCGGCCACCTCAGCCTCGACTGGGCCTTCGAGGCACGCAAGGGCCTGCTCGATAACATCGCCGAGCAGAATGTCGACCTGGTGGTGCTCAACGACAGCGGCAAGGTACTGATGGGCACCCCGCAGCTCCCCTCGCTAGAGGTGGACCTGAGTCACCTGCGCTTCTGGTCCGAGCTGGGCAAGCAACGTGCCCAGCCGCTGGTGGAGCCGTGGCCCGATGGCAAGCGCTACCTGACGGTGGCGGTGCAGGAGTCCTCCTACAAGGCCTATACCGGCATGGGCTGGTCACTGGTGGCGCGCAAGCGCGAATCGCTGGCCTTCGCCCCCGCCAAGACCATCAGCAACACCATCCTCGGCATCGGCCTGGTTACCGCACTGCTGCTGGGCTTCTTCATCCCGCTCTATATCAGCCGTCAGCTCACCCCCCTGGAAGAGCTCAGTAACGCCGCAGAACAGGTCCGCCGCGAGGACCTGGGCACCCCCATTCCACAGGTGCAGGGCAACGATGAGATCGCCACCTTCTCCCGCTCGCTCACCGCCCTGGTCACCTCGCTACAGGAGCAGAACCAGGAACTGAAGCTGACCAACCGGGTCTTCGAGGAGAGCGGCCAGGGCATCGTCGTCACCGATATCAGTGGGCAGATCGTCCGCGTTAACCGCGCCTTTACCGAGATCACCGGCTACACCGCCGGCGAGGTGCTGGGCCAGAACCCCTCCCTGCTCGCCTCGGGCCGCCACGATAAGGGCTTCTACCAGGCGATGTGGGAGACGGTGAGCAACAACGGTTTCTGGCGCGGTGAGATCTGGAACCGCAACAAGCAGGGCGAGCTCTATCCGGAGTGGCTGACGGTGACCGCCATCCGTGATGATGAGGGGGAGGTCAGCCACTATATCGGCCTGTTTACCGACATCTCCGAGAAGAAGGCCTACGAGGACAAACTCCTGCACCTGGCCAACTACGATGCGCTCACCAACCTGCCCAACCGCAACCTGCTGCAGGAGCACATCCAGGGCGCCATCGAACAGAGCGCCGCCAGCGGCAGCCAGCTGGCCCTGCTGTTTATCGACCTGGACAAGTTCAAACATATCAACGACACCATGGGTCACCCGGCGGGCGACAGCATCCTGCAGGAGGTGGCCGGGCGCTTCCTCAGCCACATTGGCCGTGGCCACACCCTGGCCCGCTGGGGTGGTGATGAGTTCGTCCAGCTGATCCCCGGTGGCGATGCCATCGCCGCCACCCGCGCCGCGCAGCAGGTGCTTGATACCCTCAAGCGCCCCTTCGAGCTGGACGGCAACCTCTACCACCTCAACGCCAGCATTGGCATCGCCCTCTACCCCAACGACAGCCAGAGCGTAGAGGGACTGCTGCGCTGCGCCGACACCGCCATGTTCCAGGCCAAGCAGGAGGGCGAGAGCCACTACCAGCTCTACGAGAGCGAGATGAACACCAGCGTCGAGCGCTTCCTGATGCTCGACAACGCCCTGCGCCTGGCCCTGCGCATGGAGGGGCAGGGGCTGAGCCTCTGCTACCAGCCGCAGTTCAGCACCGACGGCAGCACCATCACCGGCGCCGAGGCGTTGCTGCGCTGGAACCATCCGGAGATGGGCTTTATCAGCCCCGCCGACTTCGTCCCCATCGCCGAGAACTCCAAACAGATCAACAAGCTCGGACGCTGGGTGATCAACACCGCCATGCGCCAGTTCAAGCAGCTGCTCGACGAGGGCTGCCCGCCCATCACCCTCTCCATCAACTGCTCGCCGCAGCAGCTGGTGGACGATGACTTCGCCGCCGACCTGCGTGACGCCACCCAGCGCAACAACATCCCCAGCCGCCTTATCCGCCTGGAGGTGACCGAGTCGGCGCTGATGAGCGACGAAGTCCGCGTCACCACCATCCTCGGCAACCTGCGCGCCCAGGGCTACACCATCTCCATCGATGATTTTGGTACCGGCTTCTCCTGCCTGCACTACATCCAGAAGATTCACCCGGACGAGATCAAGGTGGACAAGAGCTTCGTCGACTCCATCGAGACCGACGAGGACAGCCGCAACATCATCTCCTTCACCGTCGGCCTGGCCCAGAGTATGAACATGGAGGTGGTAGCCGAGGGTGTGGAGAGCGAGGAGCAGCTGGCCCTGCTCAAGCGCTACGGCGAGATCACCATCCAGGGCTACCTCTACAGCAAGCCGCTACCCTTCGAGGAGTTCCGCGAACGACTCAAGCGCAAGGGCTGAGACGACGCAAGGCAAAAAAAAATAAAACCGGGGCCAGGCCCCGGTTTTTTTTCGCGAGCTGATGAAGCCCTAGTGTGCCTCGTCCCAGTTGTCGCCGACGCCCGCCTCCACCAGCAGCGGCACATCGAGCACGGCGGCCCCCTCCATCAATTCGCGGATTTTCGCCGAGGCCTCGTCGATGCGAGCCGCCTCCACCTCGAACACCAGTTCGTCATGCACCTGCATGATCATCGCCGCCGGGAAGTCGGACTCACTAAGCCAGCCATCCACCGCCAGCATCGCCCGCTTGATGATGTCGGCGGCGGTGCCCTGCATGGGGGCGTTGATGGCGGTGCGTTCGGCGTACTGGCGACGCTGGGCGTTACGGGCGTTGATCTCGGGGATATAGAGGCGACGGCCGAAGAGGGTCTCCACGTAGCCCTTGTCGCGGGCCGACTCGCGGGTGCTGTCCATGTAGGCCTTCACCCCGGGATAACGCTCGAAGTAAAGGTTCACATACTCCTGGGCGGCGGCGCGGTCGATGCCCAGCTGCTTGGCCAGGCCGAAGGCCGACATGCCGTAGATGAGGCCGAAGTTGATCGCCTTGGCCGAGCGGCGCTCATCGGCGCCCACCTCATCCGGGCTCATGCCGAACACCTCGGCGGCGGTAGCGCGGTGGATATCCTCGCCGGCGGCGAAGGCCTTCAGCAGCCCCTCGTCACCGGAGAGGTGGGCCATGATGCGCAGCTCGATCTGCGAGTAGTCGGCGGCCAGCAGGCGCTTGCCCTCGGGGGCGATGAAGGCCTGGCGGATGCGCCGCCCCTCGGCGCTGCGCACCGGGATGTTCTGCAGGTTGGGGTCGGAGGAGGAGAGACGCCCGGTGGCGGCCACCGCCTGGTGGTAGGAGGTGTGCACCCGGCCGCTGCGCGGGTTGATCATCTCCGGCAGCTTGTCGGTGTAGGTGGACTTGAGCTTGGCCATGGAGCGGTGCTCCAAGATCAGCCGCGGCAGCGGGTAGTCCTCGGCCAGTTCGGCCAGCACCTCCTCGGCGGTGGAGGGCTGCCCCTTGGGGGTCTTCTTCAGCACCGGCAGCCCCTGCTGCTCGAAGAGGATGGTCTGGATCTGCTTGGG
>JBFFRO010000008.1:0-18499 GCA_041572995.1 Thiohalomonadaceae bacterium | reverse complement strand
TGCTGAGACACACTGCGAGCTCGGCCGCCTGCTGCAGCGCCTGGACGAGCCCGACAAGGCCGCCGAGCACTTCCGCCTGGGGCTGAACCAGGCGGTCGGTGGACGCTGCTTGAAGTCCATCAAGAAGGGATAAAAAAAACCGGCCAATGGCCGGTTTTTTTATCGGGCGGCGAGGCCCTTAGTCCTTCTGCCACTCGAAGGCATCGGAGTAGCAGTGGTCTGGGTCGATGCCCTTGGCCACCAGCGCCTCCTTGGCCGAGTAGACCATCGCCGGGTGGCCGCAGGCGTAGAGCTCGAAACCGCTCAGATCACCATGCTCGCCCGCGGCGACCTCCTGCACGTGGCCGCTCTTGCCGCTCCAGCCCTCGTCGGCGCGGGAGAGCACCGGGATGTAGTGGATGTTGGCGTTGTCCGCGTCCCAGCCGCGGGCCATTTCATCCATGTACAGCTCGTCCTGGTTACGGGCGCCCCAGTAGATATAGATAGGACGCTGGCAACCCTCGGCGATGGCGTGCTCGATGATCCCCTTAATGGGGCCGAAACCGGTGCCGGTGGCGAGCATGATCACCGGGCGCTCGGACTCCTCGCGCAGAAAGAAGCTACCCTGGGGCCCGCGGATGCGCAGGATATCGCCCACCTGTATCTCCTTAAACACACGGTCGGTGAACTCGCCGCCCTTGATGCGGCGAATGTGGAACTCCAGCACGGCATCGTCGTGCGGGGCATTGGCGATGGAGAAAGAGCGGCGGCGGCCGTCATCCAGCAGGAAGTCCACGTACTGACCGGCCAGGTACTGTAGACGTTCGCCCTCGGGCAGCGCCAGGCGCAGCACCATCACCTCATCGTTGGCGCGCTCCATGGAGGCCACGCGGGTAGGCATGGTCTTGACCGGGATCTCCTTCACCGAGCCGACCTCGTGCACCTCCACGGTCACATCGGAGGTGGGCACCGACTTGCAGAAGATCGCCTCACCTTCGCCCGGGCTGGCGATAGGGTCACCATCGGGGTAACTCACGCTACCCTCGAGCAGCTTGCCCCTGCAGGCACCACAGGCGCCACCGCGGCAACCGTAGGGGAAGGCGAAGCCGTTGCGCAGGGCGGCATCGAGAATGTTCTCCCCCTCATTGGTCTGGAAGCTGTGCCCGCTGGGCTGAACGTGTACGGTGAAGCTCATGGCGTTACCCTAATTCCTGATGTGAATGGTATATCCGAGTAAAAGAGTGCGAATTATGTCCGAAAACCGCAACAGCGACAATGCCCCAAATCGCGTCACCATCATAGGATACGGTGATATGGGCCGTCGTGTCGCGCAATTATGGCGCAATCAAGGCATTCCGGTGAGGGCACTGGCCCGTAGCGAGGCCTCTGCCCAGGCCCAGCACGCGCAGGGCGTGGAACCGCTAGCCGGCGATCTGGACAAGCCGGACACTCTCCATCGACTCACACTGGGGGGCGACTGGCTCTACTACTTCGCCCCGCCCTCCTCTGCCGACGCAGGGGATGCGCGCATGGCCGCCTTCGTTTCCGCCCTGGAGGGCATGAGTGAACTCCCCGAGCGCATCCTCTATATCAGCACCAGTGGGGTCTATGGCGACCGCGCCGGCGACTGGGTCAGCGAGTCCGACCCCATCAACCCGCAGACCGCCCGTGCCCGCCGCCGTGCCGATGCCGAACAGCATCTAGCCCGCTGGGGTGAGACTCACGACGTGCCGGTGGTACGCCTGCGCGTCGGCGGCATCTATGCCGAGGGTCGCCTGCCGCTGGAGCGGCTGCAACGGGGCGAGCCGCTACTGCGTGAGGCGGATTGCGGTTACACCAACCGCATCCACGCCGATGATCTGGCCCGTGCCTGTATTTTCGCCCTGCAGCGCGGCGAGGCGGGTGTGGTCAACGCCGCCGATGGCCAGCCCGGTAATATGACCCAGTACTTCAAGGCGGTGGCAGAGGCTGCGGGTCTGCCCCTACCCGAGGAGATCCCCATGGATGAGGCCCGCGAGCGTCTGAGCCCGGCGATGCTTTCCTACCTCACCGAGTCGCGCCGACTGGACTGCAGTAAGCTGTTGAACGAGTGGGGATTTGAGTTGAACTACCCGAATCTGGAAGCCGGCCTAACAAAAACCTTTGGGCATCGCCTTGACAGGCCATAGTTGACGACTATGCTCAGGTTATCTCGTATCTCCTCCTGAGAATTCGGCGGCCCCCCAACAGGCCGCCATTTTTTTGCCCTCATTTCCACAAAAAAAGCCGGGCTATTCCCGGCTTTTTCTCTGTTCCGTCTGAGACTACAGCTCGCCGTAGGAGTGCAGGCCGCTGAGGAACATGTTCACGCCAAGGAAAGCGAAGAGGGTGACGAACAGGCCGATGATGGCCCACCACGCCAGCGGCTTGCCTCGCCAGCCCTTGGACATGCGCAGGTGCAACCAGGCGGCGTAGTTGAGCCAGACGATCAGCGCCCAGGTCTCCTTAGGGTCCCAGCTCCAGTAGCCGCCCCAGGCCTCGGCGGCCCACATGGCACCGAGCACGGTAGCGACAGTGAAGAAGGCAAAGCCCAGGGCGATGGCCTTGTACATAATGTCGTCGAACACCTCCAGCGACGGCAGTGCGGCCAGCACACGCTCGCGGGCGACGGCCCAGATCAGCAGTGCCCAGATACCCACCGCCGCCAGGCTCTTGCCCAGTGCCACCAGCACGCCGGTGGCGCTCACCGCACCGCTCATGCGGTACTCGCCGGAGAGCACGCCGATGACACCGACAACAAAGACGATACCCAGGGAGATGAAGAAGGCACGGCGTCCCTCGGCTGTACCGGTGTAATCCTTGATCAGATAGGCCACGCCCAGCATCGCGGCGAGCGCGAAGGCCCCGTAGCCGACAAAGTTAGCGGGCACGTGGATCTTCATCCAGTAGCTCTGCAGGGCCGGCACCAGCGGGCGAATCTCATGCGCGCCACGCTCGAAGCTGTACCAGAGCAGGAAGGCCACCGCTCCGCTGATCAGGGTGAGCACGAAGGCGCCCATGGCGCGGTTGTCGTAGCGCTTCTCGTAATGCAGATGCAGCAGTGCGGTGAGCACGGCGAAGAGGATGAACACCTCGTAGAGATTACTGACCGGGATGTGGCCCACGTCGTGGCTGATGAGATAAGACTCGCGCCAGCGCACCATCAGGCCGACAAAGCCCATCACCGTGCCCGACCAGGTCAGTGCCGAGGAGACCCGGCCGGCGAACTCGGAGCGGGTGGCAAGGGTGAGGTAGTAACCGAGGGTGGCAAGCACGTAGAGGGCGCTCATCCAGCTAATCGCCGACTGGCTGGAGAGGATGAACTTGAGGAAGAAGTTGCTCTCGCCACGCGCCAGCTCATCGCCGTAGAGGCCGATGCCGGCAAGGCTGAGGGCGGCGATGGCCAGGCCCAGCGCACGCGCCGGCTTCCAGTACCAGCCGAACACCACCAGTGAGGCGGTCGTGGCGTAGAGGATCCCCACCTCGTATCCGTCCATCAGCGGCCCGAAGTTCATGTGTGCATAGATGCCGCCCGCCACCAGTAGCAGCGCCCAGATCCAGTCAAAGGCGCCCAGCGATTTGAGCAGGGAGGGTTTGTGCAGGAGCTCCTGCATATCTTCTTCGATTACGGACATTGCTTTACCTTACTTCCGATCGCTTAATCAGCCGTTAAAGGGCCAGGCTCGTCTACTATAGCTCGTCCAGACGCCGTTGCTTGTCGGCAAGGCCGCGCAGGCCGCCCTGCAGCTTCTCGAACTCGGCAGTGAACTCATCGCGGTTGCGATGACCGCTACCGGCAAACAGTACCTGCACCTCATCGCCCTCCTCACGCAGCCACAGCCACAGGCGACGGTGGTGCAGATAGAACATGAAGAAGACGCCGAACATCAGCATCACGCAACCGAAGTAGACAATGCCCTGACCCGGTGCGCGGGTAATCTGCAGGCCGGAGGCCTCAATGTGCTCGAAATCGGCCACCTCGAGGAACACCGGCGAGCCGTAGGCGCCCAGCAGCGACAGGGCCTCCAGCGAATCCTCAAAAAAGGCCGCATCCTCGGCGCTCACGCCCTGGGAGATATCGACACCCTCGTTGGTCAACAGTTCCAGAAAGATTTCGCCCATCATGCTCTGGATCAGCTGGATGTAGGACTCGACCACCGCGCCACGCTCGGACTCGGGCGCGGTGCGCTCGACCCGTGCCACCACCTCGTCCAGACCAGAGACGATGAACACCTTCATCAGCACCTCCATGGAATCCACCACGATGGTGCGCTGGGCATCGGTCAGCTGAGTAAGGCCATCGGCCTGGGCCTCGGCAACGGCACGGATACGTGCGGGATCCAGGGCCAGGGCACGCAGGCGCATGAAGCGCTCAACACTCACATCCTCATCCAGCGGGATGTAGAGGTAGCGATAATCCTCGGCCACCGACTCGCGCACGCCGCTCATGCGGTAGAGGCGACCATTAAGGTTCATCGGTACCAGGTAGTTGACGTACTCGCGCGCCTGACCATTGGGCTCGCGCAGCTTGAAGACAATCGAGGGGCCGTAGTCCTGAAAGGGTTTTTCGCTACCCTCCTCGGTCGGGAAGATGTTGTGCAGCTTGAAGTCGTTGAACTCCACGGTACGTTTACCGCTGGGAGTGACGATCTCCAGCTGGCGGTGCACCTCGCCGGAGAGCTTCAGCGGCTCGGCATCGGGACGGTCAAAGGACCAGGCGTTGAGATTCAGTTTGGTACCGCCATCGCTGAAGTTGGCCTGGTAGATGGCATAACCCTTGTAGATCAGCGGGTGGTTCACCTCGATGCTGCGACGCAGCGGCTCGTCCAGCTCATCGTCGTGGATCAGCACATCGGAGACGAAGGACTTGGGCATGCCGCGGTCATAGTACTCGACGTGGAAGCGCTCCAGTTCGATGGTAAAAGGCAGATGTTGCAGCAGGTAACCATTACGCACCGGCAGGAAGACGAAGTTGGCGCGCCCCCCCTCGGGGACGTTGACGCTACCGCGGAAGGAGAGGTTGTCCTCACCGAGGGTCGACTCGCTGGGGATATCCTGCACCGCCAGGTCACGGGTCTCGATCGCCAGCTCACCGCGCATTTCCGCCAGCTTCAGCGGCAGGTTGCCGTCCACCAGGGCGCCGAGACAGATCACCACAATACCCACGTGCGAGAGCAGGTAACCCAGACGCGAGGCACTGCCCTTCATGCCCGCCACCATCATGCCGTCTTCGCGCTGCTTGCTGCGGATACGGTAGCCAGCGTTGCTGAGCGCCGCCGACAGCGGCTTGGCCACCGACTCGGCCGAACCGACCTGGCTCCACTCCGCCTTCAGGTGGAAGCCGCGCAGCGACTTCTCCTGCACATCAAGGCGGAAGTGGTTGATGTCACGCATCATCCCCGGCCACTGGCGGTAGACACAGACCGAGGTGGAAAGAATCAGGAAGCCCAGCAGCACCAGGAACCAGCCAGCGCCGTAGACATCGAACAGTCCGAGGCTCTTGAACACCTCAAACCAGAAATCGCCGAACTTGAAGACGTAGTTGTTATACGCCTCGTTCTGCTTGAGTACTGTGCCGATCACCGAGGCGATGGCAATCACCACCAGCAGGGTGATGGCGAGATTCATGGAGCCGAGGAACTCCAGAAGGGTGGCGCCTAGGGAACGGCGACCACGGGCAGGGGTTAGCGTTGCGTTCAAATCGTTTTCACCCATCATTCCGCCCGGGGGCGGTCATTCTATTCAGAGAGAGACAATACCCGCTTTGCTGGAGGGGAAAAACGCGGGGCCTAAAGGAGACAAGGGGCGGTCAAAGACCACCCCTTGTCGAGCACGGACGGAAAATCCTTCCGAACTTTAGTGCAGGCCCTGAATGTACTCCGCCACGGCATCAATGTCCGCATCGTTCATGCGGGCAGCGATGCTGCGCATCATACCGGCCGGATCGTTGCCGCGGGTGCCGGAACGGAAATCGTTCAGCGCCTTGACGACGTAATCCTTGTGCTGGCCGGAGAGGGCGGGGAACTTGGCCGCCGGGTTACCGGCACCGCTGGGACCATGACAAGCCATACAGGCTGCCAGGCCGCGGGCCTTGTCGCCACCGGTGTAAATTGCCTTACCGGTGACGGCCTTCTCTGCGTCGGCAGAACCGACACTGGCACTCTGGCCAGAGTAGAAGGCACCCAGGTTAGCCATGTCCTGCGCGTTCAGGGTCGCGACCATGCCAACCATGTTCGGATCCTGACGTGCGCCGGACTGGAAGTCCGCCAGCTGCTTGGCAATGTAAGCGGCACCCTGGCCAGCCAGTTTCGGGAAGGACCCGATCATGCTGTTACCGTCGGTACCGTGGCACCCGGCACAGCCGATCTCGTCGGCCTTGGACTGACCAGCCGATGCATTACCAGCGGCATTGGCGACACCAGCGGTGCTCAGCACCACCACAGCAGCAATAGCTAGTTTCTTCATAATTCCCCGTAATCTCTCTAGGTTGGGGCCTCTGCAGGTCTTACTGGCTCTGAGAGACCATGTACTCGATGGCACCCTTCACTTCTTCGTCGCTCAGGTTACCACGACCACCACGCGGCGGCATGAAGCCGGTGCTACCCTTGAAGCCGTTGATGGCGTGCTCGGTCAGGGTGTCGATACCCTGGGCGATACGCGGGGCCCAAGCGGCGGTGTCACCCACCTTCGGGGCACCGGCAGCGCCGGTCATGTGGCAAGCGAAGCAGGTGGTCTTGTAGACCTTCTGGCCGATTTCGTCAGCCATAGCACTCTGACCAGAGATCAGCAGGGCGGCACCGATGGCGGAAGCAATGATGGTTTTCTTCATGTCTTACAGACTCCTCAGCTTTTAATAATAGTAAGGGTTTGGAGCGCAAACCCGCGTGATGTAACATCACACCCCGAATCAATGCGGGGCAAATAGAGCGCCATGCAGCTTGGTGATAACCCATACATCCCCGGTCAACCACCCGTCATGGAGCCAATCCACTTAAGGTACAGAGCCATAGCCGTTATGGCACAGGCCGACCGATTCTACCCTTAACCAGCCCGGGGTGACAAATGTCAGCGAACAATCGCATCAACCGCTACCGTCAGGCGAGCTTCCTGCTCAGTGCCAACCAGCTCCACCAACTGCCTGCAGACGTGGGCGCCGAGGTGGCCTTTGCAGGCCGCTCAAACGCCGGAAAGTCTAGCGCACTCAATACCTTATGTGAGCAAAAGTCACTCGCCCGTACCAGCAAGACCCCTGGTCGCACGCAGATGATCAACGTCTTTTCCATCGACGATGAGCACCGGCTGACCGACCTGCCCGGCTATGGCTACGCCAAGGTTCCGGAGCGGATCAAGCGCCACTGGGTGGCCACTCTGGAGGCCTATCTGCAAAGCCGTGAATGCCTCAAGGGCTTGATCCTGCTGATGGACGTGCGCCATCCGCTCACTGACTTTGACCGCACGATGCTCGATTGGTGCCATCAATCAAAGATGCCGGTGCACATCCTGCTGACCAAGGCAGACAAGCTCAAGCGCGGCGCCGCCAAGAACACCCTGCTGGCGGTACGCCGAGAACTCAAGGCCGAGTACCCCGAGGCCAGCACCCAGCTCTTCTCCTCGCTCAAGCGCGACGGCATGGCCGAGGCGCTGGCGGTTCTGGACCGCTGGATGGGCTTCGAGGCGGCCGCGGAATAAGTATCCATATAATGAATAGGGCCTAAAAGGGTGCAGCGACACCGCGGCCCGGCTAGAATGTCGCCATCTCCCGCGATGAGTGGGTCGGCTACGCTAGGATAATAATGAAAATCATCATTCTCGGGGCCGGGCAGGTGGGCTCCTCACTAGCCAACAACCTCTCCAGTGAGGCCAACGACATCACTGTCGTCGACCTCGATGACCTCAAGCTGCAGGACCTGCAGGATCGGCTCGACCTGCGCACCGTGTGCGGCCTCGCCTCGCACCCCGGCGTGCTGCAGCGGGCCGGCGCTGAGGATGCCGACATGGTGATCGCGGTCACCAACTCCGACGAAACCAATATGGTCGCCTGCCAGGTGGCCTACACCCTGTTCCACACGCCGCTGAAGATCGCCCGCGTGCGCGCCCAGGACTACCTGCTGCACGACGAGCTGTTCTCCCACGATGCCCTGCCCATCGACGTGCTGATCAGCCCCGAGCAGCTGGTCACCGACTACATCCATCGCCTGATCGAGTTCCCGGGCGCGCTGCAGGTCCTCGACTTCGCCGACAGCAAGGTACAGCTGGTGGCGGTGAAGGCCTATTACGGTGGGCCGATGGTGGGCCACGAGCTGCGTGATATCGCCGAGCACATGCCCAACGTCGAGACCCGCGTGGCCGCCATCTACCGCCGCGGCCATGCCATCATCCCCGAGGGGCACACGGTGGTGGAGGCCGACGACGAGGTGTTCTTCATCGCCGCACGCAAGGATATCCGCAAGGTGATGAGCGAACTGCGACGCATGGACAAGCCGGTCAAGCGGGTGATCATCGCCGGCGGCGGCAACATCGGCAAACGCTTGGCGCAGGCGCTGGAGAAGAAGTTCCAGGTCAAACTCATCGACCACAATGCCCAGCGCACCCGCTCCATCTCCGAGGTCCTCTCCAACACCATCGTCCTGTTCGGCAATGCCGCCGACGAGGAGCTGCTGCTGGAAGAAAGTATCGAGGAGACCGATATCTTCTGCGCCCTGACCAACGACGATGAGGCCAACATCCTCTCGGCGATGCTGGCCAAACGCCTGGGCGCCAGCAAGGTGATGGCGCTGATCAACCGCGCCTCCTACGTGGACCTGGTGGAAAACAGTGAAATCGATATCGCCGTCTCGCCGCAGCAGGCTACCATCGGCTCACTGCTGGCACACGTGCGCCGCGGTGATGTGGCCGCGGTGCACTCGCTGCGTCGCGGTGCCGCCGAGGCGATCGAGGCGGTGGCCCACGGTGATGAACACTCCTCCAAGGTGGTCGGCCGCCGGGTGGACGAGATCAAGCTGCCCCACGGCACCACCATCGGCGCCATCGTGCGTGGCAGCGAGGTACTGATGGCGCACCGCGAGACGGTGATCCAGTCCGAGGACCACGTCATCCTCTTCCTCGTTAACAAAAAACGCATCGCCGATGTCGAGCGCCTGTTCCAGGTCGGCATCACCTTCCTCTAGCGCAACGGCCCGATCATGCAGTTCACCGTCATCCAACGCATTCTCGGCCTGTTGCTGATGCTCTTCAGCACCACCATGCTGCCGCCGCTGCTGGTCTCGTTGCTCTACAGCGACAGCGCTCACCTCCCTTTCCTGCTCGCCTTCGCACTCAGCATGGGCACCGGCCTGCTCTTCTGGCTGCCGGTGATGCGGGTACGGCGCGAACTGCGCATGCGCGATGGCTTCATGGTCGTGGTGCTGTTCTGGTCGGTGCTCAGCCTGTTCGGCTCGCTGCCCTTTATCCTCGCCGAGGGGATGACCATGAGCGTGACCGACGCGGTGTTCGAGTCCTTCTCCGGGCTGACCACCACCGGAGCCACGGTGATCACCGGCCTGGATAATCTGCCCGAGTCCATCCTCTACTATCGGCAGCAACTACAGTGGCTTGGCGGCATGGGTATCATCGTGCTGGCGGTGGCGATCCTGCCCATGCTCGGCATCGGTGGCATGCAGCTCTACCGTGCCGAGACCCCGGGGCCGATGAAGGACAACAAGCTCACTCCGCGCATTACCGAGACCGCCAAGGCACTGTGGTACATCTACATGGGCCTGACCGCCGCCTGTGCCGTCGGCTACTGGGCCGCGGGCATGAGCTTCTTCGACGCCGTCGGCCACAGCTTCTCCACCGTCGCCATCGGCGGCTTCTCCACCCACGACGCCAGCATGGGCTACTTCCAGGAGCAGCCGCTGATCGAGGTGGTGGCGATCATCTTTATGTTCCTCTCTGGTATCAATTTCGCCCTGCACTTTCTCGGCTGGCGCAGTATCAGCGCCGAGCCTTACCTGGCCGACAGCGAATTCCGCACCTATGCCGGGCTGCTCTCCGGGGTGGCGGTGATCACCAGCCTATTCCTCTACTACAGCCATGAATTCGAAGGCGGCGATGCGCTGCTGCACGGTGTCTTCCAGGCGGTCTCCATCGGCACCACCACCGGCTTCACCACCAGCAACTATGCCGAGTGGCCCGGCTTCCTGCCGGTGCTGCTGCTGTTCGCCAGTTTCATCGGCGGTTGCGCCGGTTCCACCGGCGGCGGCATGAAGGTGATCCGCTTCCTGCTGCTGCTCAAGCAGGGTATGCGCGAGGTGCTACGCCTGATCCACCCCAACGCGGTGATCCCCATCAAGGTGGGCGGCAAACCGCTCGCCAACCGCGTCATCGACTCGGTGTGGGGCTTCTTCGCCACCTACGTGGCCATTTTCAGCGTGCTGCTGCTGCTGCTGATGTTCACCGGCCTCGACCAGGTCACCGCCTTCTCCGCGGTTGCCGCCTGCATGAACAATCTCGGCCCCGGCTTAGGCGATGTGGCCCTCAACTACGCCGACCTCAGCGACCCGGCAAAATGGCTGCTCTGCTTTGCCATGCTTCTCGGTCGTCTCGAAATATTCACCCTGCTGGTGCTGCTCACCCCCGCCTTCTGGCGTAAATAAGTGGACGAGCGGGAGAGGTGGGACCGCCGCTACCGCGAGGCGGGCAACACTCCGCCGCAGGCCGCCGCCGTCCTGCGTGAACACCTCGATGTATTACCCCGCCAGGGCAAGGCCCTGGACCTGGCCGCCGGTCTCGGCGGCAACGCCCTGCTACTGGCCGAGCAGGGGCTGGACACCTACGCCTGGGATATCTCCCCCGTGGCGATGGAACGTCTAAAAACTATCGAGCCGAAGATCCACTGCGAGGCGCGCGATGTCACCGACCAGCCACCCACACCAGGGAGCTTCGATGTCATCGTCATCAGTCGTTTTCTAGATCGGGATTTGTGCCCGGCGATTGAAAGGGCCTTAAGACCGGGTGGAGTTTTGTTCTACCAGACCTTTACCGTGGACTCGCAGGGCGGACCGAGGAATCCGGCGTTTTTGCTACAGAACGGAGAATTGCCCGCGCTATTCCCGGAGCTGGGAAAAGTAGTCTATCGTGAGATGGACGGTGAGGCTTTTTTCGTCGGTCGAAAATAAGGCCACAGGATAGCCACAACCTCACCGCGTTATTTCAGGCGATCTACGCCCATCAGCCACACCACCCCCTTGCTCCTGCTCTCGCGCCGCTGCTCGCGGACGCGACCGCGCTTGATAGGATCGCGCAGCTTGGAGGTGGTGTGGCGGCCGACCAGAGTGGTGCCGGGATAGAGGCTGCCGAGCACCCGTAGCTCGGCGCGTTCGCCCTCGCCTTCAAGTTTTTCCTTGAGCTGCTGCTGGCGCTGCTGCAGCTTGTCGATGGCGGCATTGATCTCGCTGATGCGCCCCTCCAGTCTGGGCTCTTCATCCTGAATGGCATCCTGGCGCTCGAAGGCGCGGCCCAACTCGGCCTCGGCCTCGTGGGCCTTTTTATCCAGCTCGGCCATCTCCGCCTGCAGGCTGGCATGGGAGCTCTCATCGCCGCCCTCGATCTTCTCGGTCAGCTCGCGCTTGCGCACCTGGGAGCGGTCCTGCACCTGGGCCAGTTCGCCGATGCGACTGTTGAGTTCCTCGTTTTCGCGTCGCCCCGCCTCAATGGTCTCGCCGATCGCCGTCAGCTCGGCCTGTTTGTCGCCAAGCTGCGCCTCGATACGCTCGAGCTCGACGGCAACCTGGCCGCAGGTACCGATACCGAGCGTGCTGGCGGCGCCTGAGTCAGAGCCGGCATCCTTGATCGTCATCGTATCGCAGCTGCTGACCTGGCTTCTGAGCAGGGTGGCGCCAGGGGCAATGAGCTTGCCCGCGGTGTGCGCCACCGACTCGACGATCTCCTTCTCCACCAGGATATCGCCGCAGGCCTCGACCTGTGCCTTATGGATGTAGCGGGCCCTGAGGGTGCCGCCGCACTTGATGCGCGCGCCAATGATGCCGCCGAGCACCACCACATCACCCTTGATCTCGATCTCGGCGGCACGGATCTCACCGGCACGCAGGCGTCCACCGCGGACCTGGAATTCGTTATCGACCACACCGGTGACCTGAATGTCACCGTTGAAATCGACATGCCCGCTCTTGTAGCCGACATCGCCATCGATGCGATAAACGGGGAAGACCGACAGTTCGCCGGCGCGACTAAGCGTGGGGGTACCGCCGATCGCGGCCAGGGCCTGGCGGCGGTCTCCGCTCAGCTGGACACCATCACCGATCTCGATGGGCAGCTCACGCGCCTCGGGGGCGGCGATCACCTCGCCGAAAACATCTACGCCCTCGCGGCTCTCCATGGGTGCGCCCTTGCGGGCGATGAGCGTGCCCTCCGCCACCTGGGGGATCTCGCCCCGGTCCTTGTAGTCGATAACGCCGCCCTCATCCACCGCTCCCGCCTTCAGGGGTTCGGTATCGAAGAGGTAGTCGATCTTGCCGTCATGCCCGGTAAGCGGCGGATCACCCTCGGCGATGGTCCAGGCTTCCCCCGGGTCGGCCTCGCCCTCGGCCACGGCACGCAGGTAGGCAGTGATGGCCGCCTCATCCCTGATGCCGTGAACGATGCCCTGCTCATCCAGTGCCGACTTGATGCGCTCAATGGCCCCTTCGTCATCGAGGCGCGCTGCACCGTAGAGTTTGGCGCTAAGGCCGTCGCTGGCGACGCGGATATCGAACTCGGCAATAAAGTCATCGCTGCCGAGGGCGTCCGAGCTCAGCAGCTCCGTCTCGGCCAGACCCTCGCCCATGCTCTCATCCATTGCCGGGGGGCAGCCGGGGCAGCCCTGGGCCTGCAGGACCTGGTCACGCTGCGTGCTACTGATAGCACCCGAGGCCACCAGCAGGTCACTCAGGCGCAGCGTTTTACGTTCGCGCTTATAGGCCTGCTTCTGCTCATCCTGGCCCTTCGCCAGCTGGGCCTCATCAATAAGACCCAGCTCCAGAGCGGCACGGCCAAAGTGGTAACCCTGGATCAGGTGGCGCTTCATCTCCTGGGCAGAAAGCAATTCATCGAGCTGGCGGCGGCTGATCAGCCCCTCCTCGATCATCAGCTCACCAAGGCGGGCGCTGCCGCCCGTATCAAGACGGCGACGGTACTCCAGCAGCGCGTTGTGCAGCTGGGCGTTGTCGAGCATGCCAAACTGCACCGCCATTCCCCCCAGCTGCATCGCCGGGTGATCGCTATCGAACAGCTGTTCTTCCTGAATCTCTTCCAAGGTCGCCACCGGCGCTCCTCATTCTTCCGTTATTTTTTCGTTACGCAACTGAACTGAGTCTACGCGCATGCAAGGGGAGCGTCACGGTCAGGGTATTGCTGCTCAGGCCTCGAGATGCTCCCAGATGGTATTCACCAGGGACTCGATAACGATGGGCTTCTCCACCACCGCGTCCATGCCCGCCTCGGTGTAGCCGGCACGCTCGTCGTTCATTACGCTGGCGGTCATGCCGATAACCGGTATGCTCGCCAGCTCGGGCCGCTCATGCTCACGGATAATGCGGGTAGTAGCGACACCATCCATCACTGGCATGTGCACATCCATCAACACCACATCGAAGCTTTCTGCCCCCAGCTTGCTCAGGCCATCGTCACCGTTAACCGCCTCCACCACCCGGTGGCCTAGCCCGGTAAGCAGGGTGCGCACGGCCAGGCGATTGATGGCGTCGTCATCCACCAGCAGGATGTCCAGGCTCCGCTCGCGCTGCGCCGAATCCTCGCTCAGCGTGCGCGGCGGCTCCGCCAGCGGCAGTGCCAACTCCAGCCAGAAGCGACTCCCCTCCCCCTCGACCGAGATCACCTTGAGGCTACCGCCCATCGCCTCCACCAGGCGCTTGCTGATGGCCAGCCCCAGTCCCACACCCTTGTTAGCGATGCGCTCGGGGGAGACCTGCTGGAAGCTGTTAAAGATGTAGGGCAGCTTGGCCGCCGGGATACCGATGCCGGTATCCTCGACGGTCACGCAGAGTTCGTAACTACTTGCATCGATTTGGTGTCCGCCCACCGACAGGCGCACATCGCCGCTCTCGGTAAACTTGGCGGCGTTACTCAACAGGTTAACCACCACCTGCTTGAGTCGGGTTTCGTCCCCCGTCAGCCACTGCGGCAGCTTATCGTTAACAACCGTATGGAAGTTGACCCCACCCTCGGCCAGCAGCGGCTCCATCATCAGCCGAATGTCCTGTGTCCAGGCGTGCGCATCGAAGGGGCGAGGCATCAGATCCAGGCGCCCGGACTCGATCTTGGAGAGGTCCAACAGTTCGTCGATCAGCGACAACAGGCTTCTTCCGGAGCGCGCCAGGGTTTCCAGGTACCCGCGTTGCTCGTCGTTCAGCTCAGTGGTTCGCAGCACCTGCACCATGCCCAGCACGCCATTCATGGGGGTACGAATTTCGTGGCTCATGTTGGCCAAAAACAGGCTCTTGGCACGGCTCGCCTGTTCGGCACGCTCGCGCGCCGGCCCCAGCTCGGCGATGCTCTCCTCCAGGGCTAGATTCTTCTTCAACAGTAGCGCCTCGTAACGCCCCAGCTGAACGGTGTGTGAGCGCACCAGCAGGCTAATGATGATGAGGCTGAAGATGGAGGTAATCATCGCCGCGCGGGAGAGGTGAAGGTCGATCCATTGACTACTGATCAGTACCGCCGCGATCGCCAGCAGGGTTGCCACCATGCCGGCCCGCGTTCCCAGTAGCAGGTAGGTGACGTAAACGTAGAAGAAAAACCAGATGATGCGGAACTCATCATGGCTGACGAAGATGAGGGCCGAGACAAAGGTGATATAGGAGGAGAGCGAAAGACCGATGGCCACCTGGCGGAAGTAGGCCTTGGACTGACGTAGCCGCCAGATCAACAGGGCGACGAAGATGGAGTAGGCGTAATCGACGCTGGCGTGGAAGCCGGTCAGTTGATTGATGTTGAGGTCATGCATCAGGCCGAAGAGCGCGGCGAACACTGCCGCCACCAGCATGATGAAGTTGAGGACCTTGAACTTGAACTCCAGGTCGGCCTCCGACTCATCAAAGTCGAAACCGCTGGTCAGGAGTGTGCGCGGACTGAACATCGCTAACAAATCCGAGGAAATATGCTAGAGATTATACACACTTAGATAAGCTCATCGACGCCGCAGGCTGTACACCTTCTCGCTGATGCGTGCCCCACGCGGCCCCTCCTGATCATTCCACTCGGCCCGGCGGGTAATCTCGAAGTGATCCTCATAGAGCGATCTCAGCTCTGCCTCGGTAACGCTAAAGGGCGGCCCCTCCAGGGCACCCTCCGCATACTCCATGGTGATCTGCAGAATATGTGCGCCCGCAGGGAGCAGTTCGGCCATCTTGTGCGCATAGTCCACACGCATTGCCGGCGGCAGGGCGATAAGCGCGGCGCGGTCATAGACCGCCGTAACCCCCTCGAGGTCAGCAGGGGTAAGGGCAAAAAAGTCACCGCACAGCAGACGCAGTCCCTCTGCACGCCACTGTGCAAAGTGAGCCTGCTCGGCGTGCGAGGCCTCGATCCCGTTCTCCTCGAAAAAGGCGCGCACCGCCTTCTCGCTCAGCTCCACCCCCAGCACCGGATGGCCCTGCTCACGCAGCCAGAGCATATCCAGACTCTTGCCGCACAGCGGCACGAACACTGGTGCGCCCTCGTCCAGACCCAGCTCCGCCCAGTGGCTGCTCAGGTAGGCGTTGACCTCGGCCTCGTGAAAACCGATCTGGTTCTGTTCCCAGCGCTGGTGCCAGAAGTCGTGATGCATTTCTCTCTCCCCTTGCTATTCGGGGGTGGCGTACATGCGTACCCAGTTATCCGGGTCCGCCTCGGCCACCAACTTGCCGCGATAGTGGAACTCGATGCGTCGCAGCTCGCCACGCAGGCAACCGTCCGACTCGAAGAAGGCCTCGACGAAACTGCGGCGCAGGCCCTCCGAGTAGTAGCCCCAGGCAGGGCCCAGGGTCAGGGTCAGCTTGTCGCCCTGGTCGCGGAAGGCGGCCAGATTACGCGCCTTTTCACGTATCGCCTCGGCCGCCTCATGATCACAGCGCATTGGCTCGTACTCGCCCTTTGCCGCGGGCGATGGCTTGCTGCCGGCCGGCCCCCCGTCCCCGGTACTGATGAGCGGTGACTCAAAGCTCGGCAACTCGATCTGCTCGAGATTCTCGAGCACCCCGCCCTTGAGTGCAATCAAACCCAGACCGATGCCGATGACGAAGAACAGCGGCATCCACAGTTTCAGGTTGGGTCCACCCTTGGGCTTGTTATCGCCGGCCATCACTCCCTCCTTTGCGTTACCGTCATCACTCGGCCCCCGCCAACCACACCGCCTCGACCCAGTCCCACAGCGACTCCCACTCCTCACCGCTTTCATCGCCGTCGATCCAGGCCACCACCCGGCCGTCGTGGGCAAGGCAGTCGTAGCCACCGCGATCGAGGCGTTCGCAGATGGGGATCATGTGCCGCGGCAGTCCCTCCTCCCAGGCCCGCGAGGCCACTTCGGGCAGGTAGGTGTGCGAGCCGGGATCGGCGGCGGTCACCGGCTCGACGCGACCGCAGACCACGTCACTGACGCTGAGCAGGAAACGCTTTAGCTCAGCGGGAAGCTTGATCAACAGCGCCTCCTCCACCTCGCTCAGCTCATCATCGCCAGGCAGCTCCAGCGGCACCGGTACCGCTTCGTTACATGCCCTCAGGCGCTCGATCAGTTCATCCACCGCTTATCTCTCCGCCTCCTCAGGCCAGCCGAATCCGCACCACTGTCATCACCTCCATCTCGATACCGCCGACCGACTCGCTACCCGGGTAGTAGGTCAGATTGACCCGTGCCCCCTCCAGGCTTTTGTAGCGCTGCTGGCGCTTGTAGCGAAACGGGGTGTTGCAGCCTTCAATCATCAGGGTATTGATAAACCATTCACCCACCTCACGCTGGCGGTGGGAAAGCACCTTGCGCCCATCAGAGTGGACCAGTTCACGATGGCGGCGGGTAAGTTTATCCGGGTCGGAGCGCACGCCCTCACTCGCTCCACATCACCGGCGCATCGGCCTTGATCGAGGCCTCCAGCATGGCGATCAACGGGTAGGCGCGTCGGGCCAGATCCACCGAGTCGTCCTCGGCGGGCTCGGCCTCGCCACGGTGCTCCAGGGCTCCACGCAGCGAGGCCAGCGCCGCCGGCAGGTCCTCGGGGTTGAGGGCGCTGGGTACGCTGCCGCTGAGCCCCATCATCTTGATCAGGGTGACGGCCACCTCACCGAACATGGTGAAATCGGCGGAGGCCTTACTGTGAAAGGTGACTAGCATGAATATCCCCTTGGGCTATGGATGGGGACATTGTAGCTCGCCTTAGCGACGGATAAAGGCCTCGAAGGCATCGACATCCAGCGGACGGCTAAAAAGGAAGCCCTGCATCGCATCGCAGCCCCTCTCGCTCAGGAACTGTTGCTGGGCCTCGGTCTCCACCCCCTCGGCCACCACCCGGTAGCCCAGGCTCTTGGCCATATTGATCACCGCCGAGGCCACCGCCACGCTGTCCCCATCATCGGGGATATCGAATACGAAGGAGCGATCCAGCTTGATCTTGTGCGCGGTGAACTTCTTCAGATAACCCAGCGAGGAGTAACCGGTGCCGAAATCATCGATGGCGATGGTAAAACCGCGATCAGCCAGCACCTTCAGTCGCGCGGCGACCGCCTCGGCGTTATCCATCGCCACGCTCTCGGTGATCTCGAACTCGAACAGCTGCGACGGCAGTGCTGAGTGGCTGATAATTTCGATAATGCGGCTGATCAAGTCGCTCTGGCGGAACTGGCGGGCGGAGAGGTTGATGGCCACCGACGGCACTTCCAGGCCGTCGTCGCGCCAGCGACACATATCGTCACACACTGCCTGGGTGACCCACTCGCCGATGGGAATGATGGTGCCGCTCTCCTCGGCGATGGGAATGAACTCGGCCGGTGATATGACCCCCAGCTGCGAGTGGCGCCAGCGCACCAGCGCCTCAGCACCGACCAGACTCTCACCGTCAGCGCCCAGCTGCGGCTGGTACTGCAGAAACAGCTCACCGCGCTCGATGGCCCGATGCAGGTCGTTCTCCAGGCGCAGGCGCAGGTGGGCCTTCTCGTCCATCCGCTCAGAGTAGAAGTGGTACTGCCCGCGCCCGGCCCCTTTGGCCTGATACATGGCCGAGTCGGCATGCTTGGTCAGGGTTTCAAAATCCTTGCCATCGTCGGGATAGAGGGCAATGCCGATACTCCCCCCCAGGTGCACCTCGTTACCCATCAGGGTGAAAGGCTGGGCCAGCTCATCGATCACCTTGCGCGCCACCAGCGCCACCGCATCAATGCTGCTCACCTCGCGCAGGATGAGGGTGAACTCATCGCCACCGAGGCGGGCGACGGTGTCGTTGTCGCGCAGGTGGGACTTGATACGGCTGGCCACCTCGATCAG
>JBFFRO010000007.1:0-20544 GCA_041572995.1 Thiohalomonadaceae bacterium | reverse complement strand
TGCGCCGCATCATTCGCCGCGCCATCCGTCATGGCCACAAGCTGGGCATCAAGGGCAGCTTCTTCCACAAGCTGGTCGGCCCGCTGGTGGAGCAGATGGGCGAGGCCTACCCGGAGCTGGCCTCCGCCCAGGCCCAGGTGGAGAAGGTGCTGGCCCAGGAGGAGGAGCGCTTTGCTGAGACCCTAGAGCAGGGTATGAGCCTGCTGGAGGAGGCGATCGCCTCGCTCTCCGGCAAGGTCATCCCGGGCGAGACCGTCTTCAAGCTCTACGATACCTACGGTTTCCCGGTTGACCTGACTGCCGATGTGGCCCGTGAGCGAGGGCTTACTGTTGACCAGGAGGGCTTCGATCAGGCCATGGCCGAGCAGCGTGCCCGTGCCCGTGCCGCCAGCCAGTTCGACGTCGACTACGGCGAGGGGCTGGAGGTGGTCGAGAGCAGCGAGTTCAGTGGCTACGAGAAGCTGGATGGCAGCGCCACTGTCAGCGCGATCTATAAGGATGGTACCGCGGTCGACGCCCTGGAGGGGGGCGAGAAGGGCGTGGTGGTGCTGGATACCACCCCGTTCTACGCTGAATCCGGCGGACAGGTGGGGGATACCGGCCTGATCGCCGCCGATGGCGGCACCTTCGAGGTGCATGATACCCAGAAGAACGGCGCCGCCAACGTCCACATGGGGCTGGTGCGCGAGGGCGGTCGCCTGGCCGTGGGCGATACCGTCTCCTGCGCGGTGGATAGCACCCTGCGCGGCGACATCGCCGCCCACCACTCCGCCACCCACCTGCTGCACGCCGCCCTGCGCCAGGTGCTGGGCGAGCATGTGCAGCAGAAGGGCTCGCTCTGCTCGGCCGAGCGTCTGCGTTTCGACTTCTCCCACTTCGAGGCGGTCACCGCCGAGGAGCTGGCCCGGGTGGAGGCGCTGGTCAACGAGCAGATCCGCGCCAATCTGGCCGTTAACACCGATCTGATGAACCCGGAGCAGGCCAAGGAGGCCGGCGCCATGGCCCTCTTTGGCGAGAAGTACGGCGATATCGTCCGCGTGCTCTCCATGGGCGACTTCTCAGTGGAGCTCTGTGGCGGCACCCACGTGGGCCGTACCGGCGACATCGGCCTGATGAAGATCGTCTCCGAGGGCGGCGTGGCCGCCGGCGTGCGCCGCATCGAGGCGGTGGCCGGGGCCCGTGCTCTGGCCTACTTGGATCAGGGTGAGCGTGAGCTGGCCGCCATCGGCGCGCTGGTCAAGGGCGGTCGCGACGACGCCCTGGCTAAGGTGCGCCAGGCGTTGGAGCGCTCGCGTGCCCTGGAGAAGGAGCTGGAGCAGATGAAGGCCAAGATGGCCGCCTCCCAGGGTTCCGACCTGGCCTCCCAGGCCATTGATATTGAAGGGGTTAAGTTCCTTGCCGCGCGCCTGGACGGGGCCGATCCCAAGTCCCTGCGCGATACCGTCGACCAGCTTAAGGACAAGCTCGGCACCGCCGCAGTGCTGCTGGCGGCGGTCAACGATGGCAAGATCGCCCTCACCGCGGGTGTCACCAAGGATGCCACTGACCGGGTGCGCGCCGGTGACCTGCTCAAGCAGGTGGCCGAGCAGGTGGGCGGTAAGGGTGGCGGTCGCCCGGATATGGCCCAGGGCGGAGGCTCGCAGCCGGAGAATCTGGATGCGGCCCTGAGCGCGGCGGCCGAGTGGGTGCGCGAGACGCTCACATCCTGACAGTTCGCGGCGAGTTCGTTCACAAGACTTTAATTTATCGTCATTTTAGTGTTTAATTTGCGCCCTTTGATCGGTGAGCATCTATGGCCCTGATTGTCCAAAAGTATGGTGGCACCTCGGTAGGGGATGTCGATCGCATCGAGAATGTCGCCAACAAGGTGGCGGCCTTCCGCGAGCGCGGGGATGACGTGGTGGTGGTAGTCTCGGCCATGAGTGGCGAGACCAACCGCCTGGTTTCTCTCGCCCAGGCGATCCAGGAGACCCCCGCGCCACGCGAGATGGACGTACTGCTCTCCACCGGTGAGCAGGTGACCATTGCTCTGCTGGCCATGGCGCTGATGAAGCGCGGTGTCGATGCCCGTTCCTATACGGGTACCCAAGTGCATATTCTCACCGACAGTGCGCACAACAAGGCGCGCATCCTCGATATCGACGAGAAGAAGATGCGCGCCGATCTGGATGCCGGCCGGGTGGTGGTGGTCGCCGGTTTCCAGGGCGTGGATGAGCACGGCAATATCACTACCCTGGGACGCGGCGGCTCCGACACCACCGCGGTGGCTCTGGCCGCTGCGCTCAAGGCCGATGAGTGTCAGATCTATACTGATGTAGATGGTGTCTACACCACCGACCCGCGGGTGGTTCCCGAGGCCCGTCGTCTCAATAGCATCACCTTCGAGGAGATGCTGGAGATGGCCAGCCTGGGTTCCAAGGTGTTGCAGATCCGCTCGGTTGAATTTGCTGGCAAGTACAACGTGCCGTTACGGGTGCTCTCCTCCTTTGAGGGGAAGGAGGGCCCCGGTACCCTGATCACCTATGAGGAAGAGAATATGGAAGAGGCGCTCATCTCCGGCATCGCCTTTAACCGTGACGAGGCCAAGCTGACCATCCAGGGTGTGCCCGATCAGCCCGGTGTGGCCCACCGTATTCTCGGACCCATCGGCGCGGCCAACGTCGAGGTGGACATGATTGTCCAGAACACCAGCCCCGATGGCAGCACCACCGACTTCACCTTCTCGGTGCACCGCAATGATTATGATAAGGCTCTGGATATCCTCCAGGGTGTCGCACAAGAGCTGGGGGCCCGCGAAGTCTCCGGCGATAATAAGATCGTTAAGATCTCCCTGGTGGGTGTGGGTATGCGTTCCCATGCCGGTATCGCCAGCACCATGTTTGAAACCCTCGCCAATGAGGGGATTAACATTCGCATGATCAGCACCTCCGAGATCAAGGTCTCCGTGGTTGTTGACGAGAAGTACCTGGAGCTGGGCGTACGTGCCCTGCACACGGCCTTTGGCCTGGACCAGGAGCCTGAGGGACAAGGCACAGCCGCATAGCGGTTGAATATCGACCGTACTACCCCCAAGTATTGACCACGGCCGAGGCGACGCCCCGGAACGGTGGTCTAGACCCTGTTATCGCTGCGGGAGCCTCTGTTTTCATGGATGCCGCGCCCGCTGCAAGGAATGTGTTAAGGAGATTTAACATGCTTATTCTGACCCGTCGTGTTGGTGAGACTCTGATCATCGGTGATGAGGTGACTGTTACCGTTCTGGGCATCAAGGGCAACCAGGTGCGCATCGGCGTGAATGCACCAAAGGATGTCTCGGTTCACCGCGAAGAGATCTACGAGCGTATTCAGCGTGAAAAACAGGAGGGTAATGGCGAATAGGCCTTTACCTCAGAGCGCGAGACGGGTATCCTTTCGCGCTCGTATTGGAGAGCTGGCCGAGTGGCTGAAGGCGCACCCCTGCTAAGGGTGTATAGGGGAAACTCTATCGAGGGTTCGAATCCCTCGCTCTCCGCCATCTTCCAGGGAAGATTGGCCTTGACAGGCCTGAGGCACAAATGGATAATGCCGCCTCTTTTAAAGCGCCCGTAGCTCAGCTGGATAGAGTACCTGGCTACGAACCAGGCGGTCGCACGTTCGAATCGTGCCGGGCGCGCCAACACCAAAAAGCCCCGCTGTAATCAGCGGGGCTTTTTCTATTTTCACGGCGAATATTCTGTTCGCTATTCCAGCCGGACGTTGAATACCTCTTCCAGCGATGTGCTGCCCTCACGGGCCAGTTGCAGGGCATTTTGCGTGAGGCTGCGCATGCCGTTGCGTAGTGCCGCTTCGCGTATGGCGTGGGTGGTCGCTCCGCTATTGATCAGCTCGGCGATCTCACTGTTCACCTCCAGCAGCTCACTGACCACTCTACGACCGTGGTAGCCGGTGTGGTTACAGTGCTCGCAGCCAGTACCTCGCTGGAAGGTTTCGTCCTCATCCACTTGCAGTGTTTGACGTATCTCCAGGTCGACGGGTTCCTCGCCCAGGCAGTGGGGACAGTTGAGGCGCACCAGACGCTGGGCCATGACCCCGAGCACGGTGGCGCTGACCAAGTAGGGCTCCAGACCCATGTTCACGAGACGGGTGACACTGGAGGCGGCGTCATTGGTATGCAGGGTGGAGAGCACTAGGTGACCGGTGAGGGCTGCCTTGGCGGCGATTTGTGCCGTCTCCAGGTCGCGGATCTCGCCGACCATGATGATGTCGGGGTCATGGCGCAGGATATGGCGCAGCGCCTCGGCAAACGTGTAGCCGGTCTGCGGTTTGATCTGGATCTGCTCCACACCCTGAATCGCATACTCCACCGGGTCTTCGACGGTGATGATATGCGGCTCACGTTTGTGCAGTTCGTTGAGCATGGCGTAGAGGGTGGTGGATTTGCCCGAACCGGTGGGGCCGGTGACCAGCAGGATACCGTTGTTGCGGCTGTAGAGACGTTTGAGCAGGCTGCGCTCGTGCTCATCCAGCCCGAGCTGCGATATCGAGCGTAGACCGCTACTGGAGTCGAGTATGCGAATGACCACGCTCTCACCGTCGACCGTGGGGATCACCGAGATGCGCAGGTCTACCCCCTTGCCTTCGTGAATGAGGCGGCTGTGACCATCCTGGGGCAGGCGCCGCTCGGCGATATTCATGTGCCCGGTGATCTTGATGCGGCTGACGATGGCCGGCAGCAGGGTGCGGCTGAGTGAGCGGCCCAGCTGCAGGCGGCCATCGATGCGATAGTAGATGTTGACCCGTTCCTTCTCGGGACGGATGTTGATGTCGGAGGCGCGGTGCAGGATCCCCTGCATGATGACGGCGTTGACCAGGCGCACGATAGGCCTTTTCTGTGCTTCCTGGGCGATCTGCTGCACCAGGTTCTGCTCATCGCCCGACTCTGCGGCCTGGGCGGGTGAGAGCTCCAGGTTATCGACGATATCGCGCAGCTCCACCTCGGAGTGGCTGCTGTAGTAGGTGTTGAGGGCGTGGCTGATCTCCATGGAGGAGGTGTGCACCGCATCGATGCTGTAGCCGGTGTTAAAACGCAGCTGCTCCAGCACCTCCCAGTCCAGCGGGTTTTCCATGGCAACGATGAGGCGACCGTTGATCTCCGCCAGCGGCAGCAGGCTGTGGCTAAGGGCGAGATCGGCGGGGATGAGGTCCAGTACCCCAGGCTCAATATCGAAGCCGCTCAGGCGCACCGAGGGGATACCCAGTTTCTGCGCCAGCGCGGCCTTGACCTCGTCCGCGCTAACCGCATCCATCTCGACGAGGATGTCGCCCAGATGCCGCCCCGGCTGGTGCTTCTGCTGCTCCAGTGCCTCTTCGAGTTTACGTTGGCCCAGCTTTCGGGTGCGGGTGAGGATCTCACCGAGATGCTGCGCCGGGTCAGGATGGGTCTGCTTGAGCAGAGCCTCCAGCTCGTCACGGCTGTGGATGATGGTTTCGTTCATGTGCCTTCCGGGTAACGCGCTGAATCTCTATCCATTCGATTGTAGCGCGCCCGGATGGCGGGGGATATGGGCGCTAGAGTTAGTCCTGTGTCGCTGACTCGCACATTTCCCTGTACTCCCCCTCGAAGAAGAACTTCTCTTCGCCGAAGGCCGGCTGGAGCTGGTTGAGCCAGGTCGCCTCGGGATCGTACTTGGCGAAGAAGGGGCGCTGTACCCACTCGGCATTACGTCCCTGTATGAAGCGCAGAACAAAGACCTTCTCGCCATTGACCTCGCTGATCCCCTGTACCTCCACCTTGCCCGGTGCGGCACTCATGGAGGGGCCGCGGGCAGTGCGCGCCAGCCCGGAGACCTGCTTGATGGCGTTACGGTAGATTTCCCAGGCCTGGGCCAGGGGCACCTCAAAGTAGCGTTTGGCCCCGGTATCGCGCTCGACGAACATGTAGTAGGGGACGATGCCCAGTTGCAGCTGGGTACGCCACAGGCGAGCCCACACCTCGGGGTCATCGTTGATGTGCGCGACCAGCGGAGACTGGCTGCGGATCACCGCGCCGGTCTCACGAATGCGGAGAATGGCCTCGCGAACAATGGGCGTCTCCAGCTCCTGCCAGTGATTGAAGTGGGCCATAAAGGCCACCTGCTTGCCAGCGCGCACCAGGCGGTTAAGCAGCATCAGCAGCTCGTCGGCATCGGCGTCGGTGACAAAGCGCTGCGGCCAGAAGGAGAGGGCCTTGGAGCCGATGCGCACGGAGCTGATGTGTTCCAGCTCACCATCCAGCAGCGGCTCCAGGTAGTCGGCCAGGTGGCGAGTCTTCATCACCATCGGGTCGCCTCCGGTGATGAGCAGGTCGCTTACTTCGTGGTGCTGACGCAGGTACTCGTGCAGGCGTCCGGCCTCATTGGTGCTGATACGCAGGTCCTTGTCACCGACGAACTGCGCCCAGCGAAAGCAGAAGCTGCAGTAAGCGTGGCAGGTCTGCCCCTGGCTGGGGAAAAACAGGACCGTCTCGTTGTACTTGTGCTGCAGCCCGGGAATCGGTTCACCACCGAGGTGCGGAACATTGAGCTGCATCTGGCCAGCCGGATGGGGGTTGAGATCGGCACGCAACTCGCGGGCCAACTCCCGGTGAGCCTTGCGGTCATCGCTCTCGCGCATCAACGAGGCCATACGTTCGAAGTGCTCGGGTTTGATCATTCCCGGCTGCGGGAAGGTGAGCTGGAAGATCGGGTCGTTGGGTACCTTGTCCCAGTCGATCAGTTCGTCGATGACATAGCGGTTGACCCGAAACGGCAGGATGTTGGCCACCACGTGCATGGCGAAGCGCTGCTCGTTTGGAAGTTTCTGGATCTGTGGGATCTGATCCAACTGGCGCTCGGTGTAGACCTCGAAGCGAGTGATGGATGTCAGTTCGGATTCTGCGTCGCGCGCGACTTTGATAATAGACGGACTACTACTCATGATCGATTGGATCGAAGCTCCACTCGTTTGATGATCTGGCTGGGTCGCCGTAGAGGCGTATGAGATGCCGCGGGCGTACCCGGGCGGGCGCCTTAATTCGGCGCCGAAAGAGAAGCAATCTTAACAGATCTGGCTTTTTCGGGCAAAAACAGGCCCTTTTTGCAGGGAGGGGGTTAGCCCTTCAGGCGATAAACCACGCCATGAGGGGTGCGCACCATCTCATAGAGACTGCTATAGCTACTGGGCGATTCGGAGCCGCCGAGGAAGAGGTAGCCGCCAGGATTGAGGCTCTTGGCGATGCGGTTGAGGATGTCGCTCTTGAGCTCACTGGAGAAGTAGATCAGCACGTTGCGACAGAAAACGATGTCGAACTTGCCCAGCGATGCGTAACTGGCGGTGAGGTTGAGCTCGCGGAAGCTACAGCGTTTCTTGATCTCTGGCTTGACCTCCCACTTCTCACCCCGTGGGACGAAGAAGCGCTGCTTGCGCTCCTCGGAGAGGCCGCGGGCGAGCGCCATGCGATCATACTGGGCTGCCTCTGCCAGACGCAGCATGCTGGTTGAGATGTCGGTACCAATGATCTGCTGCAGGGCGGGCAGGGCACCGGGTTTACCGGCCAGGTATTCCTGAATGGTCATGCTGACGGAGTACGACTCCTGACCGGAGGAACTGGCGGCGGACCAGATGCGCAACTGGCGTAAGCGTCTTTCACTCAGTTCGGGGAGAATGACGTTCTTGAGGATCTCAAACGGATAGCCGTCGCGGAACCAGAGGGTTTCATTGGTGGTCATTGCATCGACGATGGCCTCGCGCAGGCTACTGTTGCGCCCGCCGATCTTGAGCTGTCGCATCATCGTGCCGAAGCCATCGATCTCAAACTCGCGCATCAGGCGACTGAGACGACTGGTGACCAGGTAGTGCTTGTTGTCTCCCAGAACAATGCCACAGGCATCTTCGAGGAAGCCTCGAAAGTCTTCATATTCCTGTGCGGAGATCTGCTGACTGCTCACGTATGGTCGATTCCGGAGTGATGTGGATGGCTATTTATATCATGCGGGCGCTTAAGGGAGTATTCCCAAGGCCTAGGTCTTAAAGTCGATGACATAGGAGCGCAGGCGCTCGGCCAGTCGGTTCAACTCATCGCTGGCATCGCTGACCTGGCCTGCGTCCTCCACCGAGCGTTCGGCTATGTCACTGATGGTCACTACGTTCTGCTCAATGGCCTCGGCGCTGACTCGTTGTTGTTCCGATGCGGCAGCGATGCGGCTGTTCATGCTGCTGATATTTTCCACCGCACCACCGATGGCGTCCAGCGCTTGCCCGGCCTGCCCGGCCTGTTCCATGCTGCGGTGGGTTTGCTCACGGCTCTGTTGCATGACGCTGACCGCCTGACGAGCCCCCTCCTGCAGCCGCTCGATCATCTGGTGGATCTCCTGGGTGGACTGCTGGGTGCGCGAGGCGAGGTTGCGCACCTCGTCGGCGACCACGGCGAAGCCTCGCCCGGCCTCTCCGGCACGTGCCGACTCGATGGCCGCGTTTAAGGCTAGCAGGTTGGTCTGCTCGGCGATGCCGCGGATCACATCCAGTACCCCACCGATGTTCTCGCTGTCGGACTCCAGTTTGGCCAATACCCCTGAGGCACGGTCCATCTCAGAGGCGAGGCGATTGATATCGTCAATGGTCTGCCTGACCACCTCGCGTCCGCTGTGACTGTTACTGCTGGCGGCATCCACCGCGTCCACCGCCTCGGCAGCGCTTTCGGCTACAGCCCGGTTGCTGTCGGCCATCTCGTGAATGGCCTCGACCATGTGGTGGGTCTCTTGCTGTTGCTGATGCACGCGCCGGGTGGAGTTTTCGGTGCTCTCGCTCAGGCGGCCGGCAGCATCACCGAGCTGGTCGGTGGCCGTGTGCACCTGGCTGACCATGGAGCGCAGGGTGCCGGTCATGTTGTTGAAGCTGTCTACGATCTCGCCGACCACATCATCGCTCTGCAGGGCGCAACGGTGGCTGAGGTCCTTGCCGCTGATGGCATTGGCCACATCAGCGATGCGCCGCAGCTTGTTCAGCAGGACGTACTTGACCAGTACATAGTTGACGATGCCGATGGTGGTGCCGGCAGCCAGGCAGCCGATAATGAACCAGGTCTTCATACCCGGTTTCCAGTCGACGAAGAACTGGGCGTAGACCGGGAAAATCATTCCCATCACCAGGCCGAAGGCGATGAAGGCGATGCCCAGGTTACGCAGGATGCTCGGTTTCATGTTGTTCCCTCCGTGAGGGTTCACCGTCCATGGTGGCCTGATTTCCGCCGTCTGGCGACTCCCTTTACAACGTCGTTTTCCGTCACCAGGCTATGTAAATGAACTCTACTGGTGTTTGTACTTGTGCTTGATCGCATCGAGTACCGTACTGGCCAATTCGTCGGGTTTGAATTTGGCAATAAACCGGTCCGCGCCGACCTTCTCGATCAGGGCGTTATTGAAGACACCGCTGAGTGAGGTATGGAGGACGACGTAGAGGTCCTTGAGGCGCTCGTCGTGGCGAATCTCCGTGGTCAGAGTGTAACCGTCCATCTCCGGCATCTCTACGTCGGAGATGACCAGGTCGATGGTCTCCATTACGTTGAGCCCATCGTCGGCCCAGGACTTGAGAATGTTCAGCGCCTCGCGTCCGTCGCGGGCCAGGGTGGAGTCGATGTTGAGCTGGTCCAGGGTGCGCTTGATCTGGTTGCGGGCCACGCTTGAGTCGTCGGCGACCAGAATGTGCGGGCGCCGCTCATCGTCCGAGCTGATGTTTTGCTCCAGCACCTCAGAGCTGACCTCGTTGTTGGGCGGCATCACCTCGGCCATCACCTTCTCAACATCGATGATCTCTACCAACTCCTTGTCCACCTCGGTGACCGCGGTCATGTAGTTGGAACCGGTGCCACGCGGTGGCGGCTTGATGTCATCCCAGTTGAGGTTAACGATGCGATCGACGCCGCTGACCAGGAACCCCTGGGTGGAGCGGTTGTATTCGGTGATGATGACGTAGGCGTTCGTCAGATCGGTGAGGGGCCGCTGGCCGATGGCCATCGAGAGGTCCATCAGGGTGATGGTCTTGCCACGCATGTTGGCCACCCCGCGGACGACCGGGTGGGCATGCGGCACTGCGGTCAGGGGCGGGCACTGGATCACCTCCTGCACCTTAAACACGTTGATACCGTAACGCTGCCGGCTTTGGAGGCGGAAGGTCAGTAACTCCAGGCGGTTGTGTCCGGCCAGTTGGGTACGGCGGTCAACGCCGTCCAGTACGCCTGCCATGTCGTCCTCCAGGGTCGTCGATTACTCAAATACAGAGTGCGCACTTTCCTCTATCGGCGCTCCGTTCCCAGACTTGAGTAGGCGTCTAGGCACGGAATTTGCTGTCATCATGACGAAACGGTAGTGCCGTCAGTGTGCCTGAACAACTCCACACGGGCAATTACCTGCACTTTTCATTGTAAATCAGGCTCTAGCCTATGCCTGGCGGGGTCTTGGAGGTGACGAAATTATGGCGTTTTCACTCGCCTGTGCGCGTCTACCCGCGCTGTTAATCGTCTGTTTTGTGGCGCTGATGCCTCGCTGGGCGGCGGCGGCCTTCGTCAGTGAACCGCACGAGAATATCCGTATGGCGGTGGAGTCCTTCCTCAAGGCGGAGGGTGCGGAGTATGCCCGCGATCCCGTCATAACCGTGGGCCGCATCGACCCGCGGTTGCGTCTGCACGCCTGCAGTGAGCCGCTACAGGCCTACCTGCCTGCAGGCGCCCGTACCTCCGGCAATGTCACCGTGGGGGTACGCTGCTCGGCCCCCAGGCCCTGGTCACTTATCGTTCAGGCCAAGGTCGAGGTGATGGAGATGGTGGTGGTCAGTGCCCGCCCGCTACAGCGCGGGGAGCAACTGCGCGAGGATGACCTGGAGTTGGCCGAACGTGACCTGGCCTCGCTCAGCGGCGGTTACTACCGCGAGTTGGCCGAGGTGGTGGGGATGAAGCTCAGGCGCTCGCTACGTGCCGGGTTGCCGCTTCAGCGCAGCATGCTGTCCGCGCCCCTGGTCATCAAGCGTGGTGACAAGGTGAGTATCCGTGCTGCCGGTGGTGGCCTGGACGTACGCATGCAAGGAGAGGCCCTGGAGGCAGGGGCCCACGGCGACACCATTCGCGTACGTAACCTCTCATCCCGGCGTGAGGTGGAGGCCCGGGTAGCCGGTCCAGGACTGGTGGAAGTGAACTTCTGAGGGGTTATAACCCTATCATTTATAAAGGTTATGCAATAAACGGGTATCGGGGTTACAATTAACCCTAAAGCTTTTTCCGCCACGGACGATAATTCGGGCGTGAAGAGGAGAGATGCCCATGTCCATTAACAACATCACCGGTCTGTCCGGTCCCACGCAGCGCAGCAACGACGTTGGTGCCGGCCGCGGGAGCCGTAGTGCGGATGCGGGCAAAGGCGCGACCCCGACCCCGGCGGCCGATAGCGTGACCCTGAGTGAGGGGAGTGCGCGCCTACGCGAGATGACTGAGCAGCTGGCCGGAATGCCGGCGGTGGACTCCGCCCGCGTCGAGCAGCTGCGCCAGGCGATCGCCGATGGCAGCTACCAGCCTGACAGCGAGCGTATTGCCGACAAGATGTTGTCGATGGAGGCCCAGCTGTTTAGCTGAGTCCCGTGGGACTGAATGAGCGCGAGGAAACGAGGCGGTCGATGCAGGCATATGCCCAATTTCTGCAACTGATGCAACGCGAGGCGGCGGATGTCGCCCTGCTGTTGCAGACGCTGGACCGCGAGACCGCGGCCATTGCCTCCGGCGATGGACAGGCGCTTGAGGCCGCCGCTGCCGCCAAGCAGGAGCTGTTGCCCCGGCTGGAGCAGGCCGCCAGCGAGCGTGCCGCCCTGCTGGCCGCTGCGGGCCACACGCCCAACCGCGAGGGGCTTGAGGCCTACTTCGCTGCCGCCACTGCCACTGCCGGTGATGAGTTGGCCGGTAACCTGAATACCACTTGGGCCGCCCTGCGTGAGCAGCTGGAGGCCTGCCAAAACAAGAATATGGCCAACGGTCAAGCACTGGAGGGCAGCCGTCGCCAGACCGAGCAGGCCCTCTCTCTACTGCTGGGCCAGAAGGTCCAGGGCGATACCACCCTTTATGGCAGTGACGGCGGGACGGTGAAGACCCGCGGTAACCACTCTTACGCCAAAGTCTGACATTCTGTTAAGCTCAAATCCCGTCTACACGACAGAAAGGGAGCTCCTATGACACCGACGTCGGAGCGCGGCGGCACGGACAGTCACGAGGAAAAGTTCGCCCGTATCAGTGATGCAGGACTTCGTCACAGCCTGCTGCGGCGCCTCACCCAGGAGCGCCTGTTCGTCTCCGTTATCCTTCCCCGGCGTAAAGAGCGCTACAACAGCACCATTCTCGATATCGAGGCCGACGGCAGCTTGCTGCTTGATGAACTCTATCCCGAGGAGGGCCAGCAACTGTTGCAGAAGGGGGGGGCGTTGCGCGTTTATGCCCGCCTCGATCACCAGGCCGCGCTCTATTTTGATAGCCGCGTCGATGCGGTGGATGAGGAGGTGGGGATGCGCATCTACCGCCTCGCCGCGCCCAGCGAGCTCCATTATCTGCAGCGCCGCTCCGACTACCGTGTGCAGGTACAGCAGGTGGAACACATCCCAGTGTCGCTGGCGCGCCGCGGGGGGGAGATCCTCGACGCGGTGTTGTATGACCTCTCCAGCGGTGGCGCCAGTGTGCTCATGGAAGAGGGGAGTGGCGAGCTGCCCGAGGAAGGCGAGGTGCTGGAGCACTGTCTGCTACAGCCACTGGAGGATGAGTCGCTGAAACTGCGGGCGGATGTGCGTCGTGTCGGTGACGGGCCAGAGAAACAGCGGGCAATGATAGGCCTGCGCTTCCATATCGATGAGACGCGTGACAAGCAGCGCCTGGATCGTCTGGTCCATCGCCTGGAGCGCCAGCTGCTGCGCCATCGCTACCGACTTTAGGGGGATGGCGAGGTCGCGCGAGCGGTGGTAGAATCCGCGCTGCGCAAGCAATGGGGCCGTAGCTCAGCTGGGAGAGCGTCGCGTTCGCAATGCGAAGGTCGGGAGTTCGATCCTCCTCGGCTCCACCAATCCCGTGATGAGGGGCCGGCATCTGCCGGCCCCTCATTCGTTGTGTGGTTAGACGCGCGAAGCGCGCCTGTGATAAAGTTTTCAGATCATTGCAAAGTCGCTTAACCCATTGATTTTGCAATGAGTGCCAGGTGTTGGTTTCCCCTGGTATGTGTCGTCTGCCCCGATAGCTCAGCTGGATAGAGCAGCCGCCTCCTAAGCGGCAGGTCGGAGGTTCGAATCCTCTTCGGGGCACCATCTCGCGCGGGCTGTGATGCCCGGTACAATGTGGGGATCATGTCGCGACCAGACTCACCTGCTGTAGCCCTGAGCCGAGTACGAACGCGGCTTGCCGTGCTGTTGCTGCCCTGGCTATTCCCCTCTTTCCTGCATGCCTCTTCGTGGGTCTATTCGCCGCCCTACCGGCTTTTCTCACTCCCTGCCACGGATATCACCATGGACGGTTCCTACTACCGCCCTATGCGGGGTATGCAGACTGAAAGTGATAGCGGCTACTCACTGCTGATGCGCGGCGATATGGCCTATATGAATGGCCGCCTATTTATCAGTGGCCGTGAGGCACAGCATCCAAATAATGCGAGGTTGAGCCTGGAGCGTGCGGACCCTGAGGCGGGCATGCTGGGCCCGCTACGCGCCACACGGGTTGAGCTGGGTGATGTCACGACCCCCTATCTTCCTTTCGGCGTAGGCCACACGGAACGCGGCCTGTTGACGGGCAATCTTGACCTCTACCAAAGCTTCAGCTTTGA
Source organism: Thiohalomonadaceae bacterium (assembly GCA_041572995.1). Classification (GTDB taxonomy): domain Bacteria; phylum Pseudomonadota; class Gammaproteobacteria; order Thiohalomonadales; family Thiohalomonadaceae; genus JBFFSW01. The sequence continues at coordinate 6,715 of JBFFRO010000007.1, read as the reverse complement.
CCGTACCGAGATCAGCGGTGATGCCACGGCAGGCTGGCAGGTGGAGCTCTATCGCAACAACATCCTGCTACAGAGCCAGGTAGTCGGCGGCGATGGCCGTTACCGTTTCGATGACGTCGAACTCTACTTTGGCGATAACCGCATGCGACTGGTTTTCATTGGCCCCAATGGCGAGCGGCGCAGTGAGGAGAGGGCCTTTTATGTGGGACCGGGGCAGATCCAGACCGGACGCTTCCAGTATCAGCTGGCGATGACCGAACAGGAGCGTTCGGTGTTCGGGCTGGAGCCGGGGAGTGATGTGAATGCTTATGCTCGCTCGCTAGGGCGCTTCGAATACGGCGTGAGTCGCGGGTTTTCGCTGGGAGGGGCGGTGCAGAGCTATCGGCGAGAGGGGAAGCGGCAGCTGTTTCTCGATTATGGCGTGCGCGTGGCCTCATCGCACTTCTTTACCAGTGTCGACTTCAGTCAGCAGCAGGGGGCCGGGCTTAACCAGCGTGTGCTGCTACACGCGGCGCTGGATGGCTTCAAGCTACGTGCGATGCACAGTGACCACAGCGGCTATGCCAGCGACGAGGAGTGGGCCCTGGCCACCGACCCCTTGCTGGGCCCCACCAACCCGCTGATTCGGCGCAGCACCCTCTCCATCGACGGTGAGTTGGGTCCGCTTCCGCTCAATCTGGGGCTCGAGCGCCTGCAGCGTGTCAGTAGTGTGGAGCGGCGCGCACAGCTCGGCGTGAGTGGTTCTATCGGCAGGCTGTATCTGCATAATGGCTTCTACTATTCCCGAATCCAGCTGCAGGGCCTGGAGGAGAGCGACACCCTCTATGGCAGCCTGCAGTGGACCCATGCCGGTTATCCGACCATTATCCATGGACGTATCGGCTATGGGCTCAGGCCTGAGCAAAATACTGAGGAAGTGTACTTCTCGGTGCAGCGCATCGTCGGTGAAGGGCGCATGTTCAATATGGAGCTGGCCCACTATCCGCAGAGCCAGTTCTCCAGCCTCGCCGTGGGCATGTTCTGGGAGACGCCCCTGGTGACGCTCAGCCCGCGCCTGAGTATCGATGATCAGGGGGGCTATCTGGCCTTCCTCTACGCCAGCCTTTCGCTGGAGCCGCCAAACCCGAATCGCCGCCTGCAGTTCAGGGGCGAAAGTCAGGCCAATTACGGTAACCTGCTGCTGCGGGTGTTCGTAGACAAGAACCGTAACGGCCGCCGTGACCCCGGTGAGCCGCCTGCGGAGGGGGTGTCGGTCAGCGTTCAGGGCGTGCATCGCGGTGGTGTGAGCGATACCGATGGTTTTATCGGTATCACCCGCCTGCCGTCTTATCGACTGCTGGGGCTGACGCTGGATATTGAGGGGCTGACCGCCAAGGGGTTACGTCCGGCCTTTATCTACCCGCTGGTTATGGCCCGTCCTGGGCGCTGGCTGGAGATGGATTTTGCTGTGCAGGAGGTACCTTGACTCAAGGAAGTGGTAGGCTAGGCCGATAAAGGCAAATAATGATAATGAGCTGGATTGCCCAATGACCCGCCTGCTGTTACATCGTCTATTGTTGCTGGCCCTGTTGTTGCCTGCCACCCTCGTGCGTGCTGCCGAGCCGGTCAATGAGGATGACCTGCTGCTGTTCGAACTGAGCATGGAGCGGCATGTACTGACCGATACGTTGACAGCCTACCGCCGTGGTGATGCCCTGCTGCTCTCCCTCTCGGACCTGGTTAAGGGGCTGGCGCTGGCTATCGATGTCGATGCTAAGGCTGGCCATGCCGAGGGCTGGTTTATCGATGAGAGCCGCCACTTCAGTCTGAGCATCGAAGGGGGGGAGGGGCTGGTGGAGGTCGACGGGGCGCGCCTGCTGGTACCGACCACGGCCCTGTTGTTGAGCGAGGATGACATCTTCGTCGACTATCACAGCTTCAGCTCGTGGCTTCCGGTTGACCTGATTGTCGATATGCCGAACCTCGCCGTGAGCGCGGTTGGCCGTGAGACCCTGCCGATTCAGGAGCGCATTCGGCGCATGAGCCGCAACCCGGCCGCGCTTGCTTCTCTTTATCGTCCGCAACTGCCGGTACGTGAAGACCCGTACCGACTCATCTCGATCCCACAGGTGGACCTGAACCTCAACAGTACGGTCAGCCGTATCAAAAGCAGCGGCGTGACCAACCGTTACAGCAACTACAGCCTGATCGCCGGCGGTGACCTCGCCTATATGAGCTCACAGCTCTATCTTGGGGGTTCCGATAGCGACAACCTGTCACAGGCGCGACTGCTGCTGGAGCGCGGTGATGCCCGTGGTGAGTTACTCGGTCCCTTATCGGCCACCCGGGTGCAGGTGGGTGACCTGAATGCCCCGGCACTGCCGTTGATGCGCTCCTATGCCCCGGACCGCGGGGTGTTGATCGAGCGCAGTCCCCTGGCGCAGGGCTATGACTTCGATCAGGTCGACCTGGACGGTGTGCTGGAGCCGGGCTGGGAGGTTGAACTCTACTGGAACGATAGCCTGATCGACCGGCAGTTTGTCGGGGACGACGGCCGCTATATCTTCGCCTCCGTGCCCCTTTACTACGGTGACAACCGTTTTGAACTGGTCTACTACGGCCCCAACGGTGAGGAGCGGCGAGAGACGCGCAACTACTATGTCGGCCCCGGCATGCAGAAGGCGGGGCGTATCGACTACCAGTTCGTCTATACCGAGAAGGGACGCAATGTCTTCGGTGAGGGCGAGCCGGATGTGCCCCCCAGCAACCAGGGGTCGGAGCGCCTCAATGGGCGCGTTTCCCTGGGGCTGGGCGGTGGCCTGGCCATCGGTGCCGGCCTTCACAGTGTGCAGTTCAATGATGTGCGCCACGAGTATGACTTCTACGAGTTGCGAAGTACCTTCCCCGGCCTGGCCCTGACCCTGCGCACCATGCACGACAGCGAGGGGGGGGATGCCCACGAGGGGGTGCTGCAATCTACCCTGGGCCCGGTCTCCCTGCGCGGCAACTACATCGTCTACGACGGTATGGTGCTCGAAGGCGAGCAGCTGGTGCTTGATCGCCGTCTCAGTGACGGCCAACTTTCAGCCGCGGCGCGCCTAGAGCGCACGGCCCTGATCTTCAGCTATCGAGACACTCGCTATCAGCAGAGCAGCCGGCGGGTGCTGGCCAACTACATCAGCACGCCGCTTAGGCGATTGAACATCTCCAACCACCTGGCCTTCCAGCGCGATGAGAACGTGGCCGGTGACGAGATTGACCAGTTTACCGGCAGCCTGCAGATCAATACCGTCGGTTATCCCCTGCAGTGGCGCATGCGTGGCTCCTACCAGCTCAGTCCCACTACGCGTCTAACTGAGCTGTTCGCCAACGCCAACCTGCGTATCGATAACCGCATGAGTATGAATTTCGAGCTGAACTATGTGCCGGAAACGGCGTTCAGTCGCTACAAGGCAGCTATGAGCTGGCGCCTGAAGGAGGCACAGATCACCCCCAGTCTCGCCTATGACAGCGACGGCAACTACTACGGCTACTTCAACCTCTCCTTCGGCCTCGGGGCGAACGCCCGTGGCGACGGTGTGCGTATGACCAGTGACCGTCCCAGTGCCAATGGCTCGGCGGCGGTGCACTTCTTCGAGGATGAGAACGCCAATGGCCGCTGGGATGCTGGCGAGCGTCCGCTCTCCGGCGTGAATATGCGCTTGATGCCCGGTAACCGCCTGGCCGAGAGCGATGAGGAGGGCTACCTGGTGATGGAGCGCCTGTCGCCCTATCAGCCGGTCGATATGCTGGTGGCCCGCGATAGCGTCGTGGATGTGGACTTGGCCCCGCTCTCCGAGGGGGTTGGTCTGGTCCCGCGTCCGGGTCATCTGCAGCGCGTGGAGTTCCCGTTGCAGCGCATGGCTGAGGTGGAGGGGGGAGTATATCGCCAAACTTCGCAGGGTCGTGTTGGCCTGAGCGGTGTGGAGCTGTGGCTGGAGGACCCGCAGGGCAGGGAGGTCAAACGCACGCGCTCCGGTTATGACGGCTTCTACCTCTTCACCGAGGTGCCGCTGGGCAAATACCGTCTGCGGGTGGCCGAGGGCTACCGGCTGAGTGGGCCTGATGGTGCCGGACAGCTGAACATTAATGGCAAACCCTGGGTGATAACCGGTCACGACCTGATATTGGAAGACCTGAGCCGAGTTGACGAGGTGGTGCCCAGTGAAACTTTGCCGGTGCTGCGTCTGGGCGAGGGGCTGCTGGAGGCGGCGCCAGCGGTCGCCCCAGCCGCTATACCTGAGCCGGTGACGGCACCGGCACCGGCCACGGCCCCCGGGCCGGTCGTTGCGGGCAATAGCGGGGTACAGTTGAGTGCCCACCGCGACAGGGCTGCCGCCGAGCGGGCTCGTGATGAAGTGGCGGCGCGTTACACGGATCTGTTCCAGGGGCTAAAGTTACAGGTACTTCGTGCCGACTTAGGGAGTAGGGGAGTATTCCATCGCTTGATCATCGGTACGATGCCGCGTGATCGGGCGCAGGCGCTCTGTGACCGGCTCAAGGAGCGCGATCAGGGCTGTTTCGTCGTCACCCTCCCCTAAGGAGAGATGAGATGTCCGAGACAAAAGGCCTGAGGCCTTCGCTGGTTCTTGCCACATTGCTGACGGCAACGCCGGCCTGGGCGGCGTCGCCGGCCGATGCCGAGCATGCCGGTCCCAGTACCCGTGATTTTCTCGCGGATGAGTCGCGCGTCGGAGGCCTGGCGGGTACCCTCATTGGTGGTGCCCTGACGGCCCACCCGGCCGGTACCGTGGTCGGTGCCGTGGTTGGCTACATGGTCGGCAAGAAATCGGATTTCACTCCAGAAGAGGAGGTGGCGGCAGACCCCCAGGCGGCAGGAGAGCAGCATGCGCCGGCCACTTCCGCGCCGCCGGTCAATCCGCTGGCCGAATGCTTCGGTGATCGTAGCCGTTCACAGGCGCGGGCCAGTGTTGTGGAAGGTTCCAGCAAAGGAGAGGGGAGTGCGGCTGGAGGCGCTGAACTGGTGTCTCTGGTGGAGTTTCAGGCTATCGGTAGTGCTCAGGTTCCGGCCGCAGGCTCTACACGGCTGGCCTCGGCGGCACCGCTGCACGCAGACAATCGTCGGCGTGCGCTTAGCCCCTGTTACTACTATTCAAGCTGGTAGCCCCTAGCGGCCGACGCGGAAACTCTTCTCCGCCCACACCTTGCCAGCGAACTCCGCCTCACCCTTGTAGATGAAGCGAACCACATCCCCTGCCCCTAGAGCATCAATGGAGAGGGGGATGGAAAGGCGTCGCCTGGGGCTGTCGGCGAATACCGAGACACTGCGCAGTTGTCCGACCAGCTCCTCGCGGCTGTTGCCCCCCCGGTTCAGATAGATCTCGATCCGGCCGAAGCTGCTGCTGTCGCCACTACGCGAGAGCAGCACCACCATCTGGTACTCCCCCTTATCGGTTCGCTGAAAGGCGATCTCCTCCAGGCTGATATTCGCCTCGGCACTTCCCCGACGGTAGATGACCGGGATGCTGAAAGAGAGGTTGACGTGTACCTTGACGGTGGCACCGGCACCACTGTCCGCATCATCCCGCTCGGACGGAGCCAGTGGCTCCACCTTGAACAGCAGGTGTGAGCGATACTCACCGGCAGGGAGGTCGGCCGGTGCACGCAGCTGCAGGCGTACCTTCTGATGGCCACCGGCAGGCACGGTCACGCGCTTGGGGCTGTGGCGGATCATCGAGCTGAGGGTGACCTCGTTGGGGCCAGGCTCGAACGGGGTGTAGGTGCCATTCTCATTCATCCGTTGATCAAGCCACTCGATGCGGTAGGTGCGAGTCTGAGTCGTGGGATTGGCCACGGTCACGGTGGTGCTGCGTTCGCGGTCAGTCAGCAGTACGCGGGTGGGGGCGATGGTCAGGTTGGCCTCGGCCGTCGGGCTGGCTAGCAGTGCCGCGGCGATCAGGCTGCCGCTTACAGGGGCTGCACTCAGGACCGGCATGGCCGCAACGAGCCAGGTGATGAGCCCCAGGGCTGTTTTGTTCAACTCCCTCATGATGTCACCTTGTGTTGGATGGTCATGGTGTAACTACCAGTTGATGGTGATGGTGATATTACCGAGATATGGCGCATCGATATAGGGAGCGCCGCTGCCGCTGGTGCTCAGTGTCGCACCTAGATAGAGCAGGGCCTCGCCATTGGCATCAGTCGTTAGCGTCGGGTAGCTAAATGCCGAGAGTGACAGTGGCTCACTGGAGCCCAGCCCGCCGGCGGTCAGGTTATCGCCAACGACAGTGATGATCAGCGGGGTGTAGCTCGGGAAGGCCGAGAGCTGGTAAATGCCCCGATGCCCGCGTGAGAGAAAAACGATATTGCCGTTAATGCTGGGGGGGGCGCCGCTGTAGGGATAGGTGATCGTGGAGACGGCGGCATTGCTGGTAATGGCGAAGCTGCCGAAATCCAGCGGCTGGATCTCACTGCTTGCCGCATATAGAGCACGGCTGGGCGTGAGGCCAACAAGAAAAAGAAGGCTGAAATAAAATAACCGCCGCGCCCACAGGGGCACGGCGGTTTGCACGGTCATTACAGACGCGTTTTTCGCCACTACGCTTAGTAGGAGACGGTCACGTCATAAGTACCGTTGTAGGTGCCATCGACATAGGCACCGGCAATGGCGGTAGCGTCAGGCGACAGGGTGCCGCCGATAGTCAGGCTGGCGGTGCCGGCGGCATCGGCAGTCGGG